>JBKHFK010000076.1:0-7643 GCA_046540295.1 Halanaerobium sp. | reverse complement strand
GTGGTTATATAGCAGTTTAGATAAGTGAAAAGGGAGGTATTTTTATGCTGTCGAAGATTGAAAATCAAGAATTGGAAGTAGAGGTTGACACTCATGGTGCCCAGCTTCAGAAAATCATTTTGAAAAAAGATAATAAAAATTATTTATGGCATGGTGATGCAAAATTCTGGGGCAGAAGAGCACCGGTACTATTTCCAATTGTTGGCCGCTTAAAAAAGGATAAATATCAATATAAGGATCAGGAATACAGGATGACTCAGCATGGTTTTGCCAGAGATAAGGAATTTGAGCTGGTGGAAGAGGATGAAAATTATTTAACTTACGTTTTAGAAGAAGATAATAATACATTAAAGATCTATCCTTTTAAATTCAGGCTTCAGATTAAATATACTATTAAGAGTAATTCTCTAGCTGTTACATATAGAGTGGTTAATCAGGATCCAAAAGATATTTTTTTCTCAATTGGAGCTCATCCAGCTTTTTACTGGCCGCTAAATGAGGATGAAAAAAAGGAAGATTATTATTTAGAATTTGAAAAGGAAGAAAAAGCTGCCAGGTATCTACTAGAAGATGGCCTATTAAATAAACAGACGGAACTAATTCTAAATAATCAAAAAATATTGGAATTAACTTCAGATATATTTAAAGATGATGCGCTGGTGTTTAAAAATTTAAAATCAGAAAAAGTCTCTTTAAAAAGCAGAAAATCAGAGCGAGAAGTAGAGTTGGAGTTTAATAACTTTCCTTATTTTGGGATTTGGTCTCAATCAGCAGCGGCTCCTTTTATCTGTCTTGAACCCTGGCAGGGAATTGCGGATTCGGTTGAAAGCAGCGCTAAAATAGAGGAAAAAGAAGGAATTAATCAGTTAAAACCAGGCGGAGAATTTAACTGCACCTATACAATAACTATCAATTAGAGGTGAATTATGTTTAATATAACTAAAATGTTAACAGAGTTTAATACTTACGGAGATCAGCTGCGTTATGATAAAGAATGCAGGCACTCTCCAATTGGAACCCGGCCCGGACTGGGACCTGTGGCTGCCTGGAATATTAATTCTCAGTGTAATTTAAACTGTAAACACTGTTATTCAAATTCTACTGCCGCCAAAAAAGATGAAACATTGAATACAAAAGAGGCGTTTAATTTAATCGATCAGCTGGCGGATTTTAAAGTCCCGGTATTATTATTATCTGGAGGAGAACCACTTTTGCGGCCTGATTTATTTAAATTAATTAAAAAGGCAAAAAGTAGAAATTCAAGAGTTGTAATCTCTACCAATGGTACTTTACTGTCCGAAAAAATGGTTCAGGAGTTAAAATCTCTGGGAGTTAGCTATATCGGAATCAGTCTTGATGGTCTAAAAGAGACCAATGATCAATTTCGCGGCAAAAAAGGAGCTTTCAATGCAGCCTTAGATGGTATTAGAAACTGTCAGAAATATGAACAGAAAGTTGGACTGCGCTTTACTATCAATCAGGATAACTATCAGGAAATTGATGAGCTTTTTCGACTGATTGAAAAAGAAAATATTCCCCGCATTTGTTTTTATCACCTGGTTTATTCAGGCCGGGGTAAAAATATAAGAGAATCAGAATTAAGTGATCAGGAGAAAAAAGCAGCTGTTGATAAAATTATAAAATGGTCTCAATATTTTATCGATCAGGGGAATCCCAGAGAAATATTAACTGTTGACAATCATGCAGATGGTGCCTATCTTTATTTAATGGTTAAGAAAAATGATCCGGAAAGAGCAAAATATATTTATAGTCAGCTTTTAAAAAGTGGAGGTAACCGCAGTGGCAGTGCGATTGCCAACATTGATCATAAAGGAGATGTTTTTGCTGATCAGTTTAGCCGTTTTGAAAAATTAGGAAATATCAGAGAAAAAAGCTTTGCTGAAATCTGGAAAAATGAAAATAGCCAGAATGAATTTCTTAATAAAATGAGAAATCGAAAAGAATATCTAAAAGGCCGCTGTGCAGCCTGCAGATTTTTAGAGATCTGTAATGGTAATCTGCGGGCAAGAGCCCATGCAGCTGGAGATTTATGGGGAGCAGACCCGGGTTGTTATTTAAATGAACGGGAAACTGGAGGGAGCTTATAAATGAATATTATATCCTGGAATTCTACAAATCAGTGCCATCTAAACTGCCCCCACTGTTATCGTGATGCCGGGGCAAATCTTGCAAAAGAATTAAATACTGCAGAGGCCAAAAAAATGCTGGATCAGATTAAGGCTGCTAATTTCCATTTGATGATTTTTTCTGGTGGAGAACCACTACTCAGGGATGATATTTTCGAATTAATATCCTATGCTTCTGAGATTGGACTTAGGCCGGTGCTGGGCAGCAGTGGTGGTTTAATTGATGCTCAAACTGCAGTTAAATTAAAGGAAGCCGGGGTTCTGGCAGCAGGGATTAGTCTGGACAGTGTAGATCCTCAAAAGCACAATCAATTTAGAGGTGAAGCTGGCCTTTTTGCAAAAGTGAAAAATGCTTTTTCAGAACTTAAAAAAGTAGATATTCCTTTTCAGACTCATATGACAGTTATGGATTGGAATTTGGATGAGCTGGAGGCAGTAATCGATTATTCGGCTCAAGTTGGAGCAAAAGCCGCCCATATCTTTTTTATGGTACCCACCGGGAGAGCAGCCTATATAGAAGAGAACTCCATTTCAAAAAATGAGTACCAGCAAGCTATTAAAAGGATTATGAAAAAATCGGAAGAAGTAGAGATAGAGGTTAAACCTGTCTGTGCTCCACAATTTATAGCTACTGCAGATCAGATGGATATAAAAACGCGTTTTAGAAATGGCTGTCTGGCAGGGGAAAGTTACTGTATTGTCAATCCGGTGGGAGATGTTCAGCCCTGTGCTTATCTTGATCTTAAAGTTGGAAATCTTAGAGAAAATAATTTTAAATCAATCTGGGAAAATAGTGAAATTTTAAATAAAATGAGAACTTCAGACTGGCAGGGTAAATGCGGTAGCTGTAAATATGGAACTAACTGCAGAGGCTGTAGAGCCAGAGCTTATTATTACAGCGGAGACTTTATGGGAGCTGATCCTTTCTGTTCTATAGAAAATACCGCTTATAATTATATAGGCTGAGCTTATTTAAATTTAGGAGCTGGATTTATGGAGAAAATTAATCAAAAAATTTTAGACAAACTACAGTCAGGCTTAAAATTAGAAACTTCACCTTTTCAAAAAATGGCGGCAGAACTTGAAATTGAGGCAGAGGAACTGCTGCAGAGAATAAAAAAACTTAAAAAAGATGGATATATCCGCAGGCTGGGAGGAGTTTTTAGATCTTCCAGACTTGGTTATAAAAGCACTCTGGTTGCTTTAGAATTGGAGGAAGATAAATTTTATCAGGTAGCTGAAATCATCAACCAGCACCCGGGAGTCACTCATAATTATCGCCGAGAGCATAAGTTAAATCTCTGGTTTACCCTCTCGACTGCAGGTGAACTTGAGCGAGAAAAGTTTCTGGCCCGGATTAAAGCTTTACCTGGAGTAAAAGAACTCTATCAGCTGCCAAAGGAGAAGTTTTTTAAGCTGGATGTATTTTTCAAAATGGAAGAGGAAGCCGGGGATGATAATGAATAATATTACAGATAAAGAATTCGGAGAAATAGTTGATAACCTGGATAAAAAAATAATTAAAGCAATAGAAAGTGATATTCCGCTGACACTAAATCCCTATCAGGAGATAGCGGCTGAATTAAATATTGAAAAAGCTGAGCTGCTAAAAAGATTAAGAAGCTTAAAAGAAAGGAAAATTTTAAAGCGGATTGCTGCTGTTTTACACCACAGAGATTCCGGCTATCAGGCAAATGGAATGTTTGTCTGTTATTTTAGCAAAAAAGAAATTGATGAAATGGGTAAACAAATTTCTAAAATGGAAGAAGTTAGTCACTGTTATCAGCGGCAGACCTATCAAAATTGGCCCTATAATTTTTATGCTATGATGCACGGTAAAAATAATGAGGAACTTGAGAATACAATTAAAAAAATGGTAAAAGAATATCAAATTGAAGATTATCAAATTTTATATTCAACTGAGGAATTAAAAAAAACCAGCATGAAGTATTTCAATTCTGATTTTGACAATTAAAATTATGCCTGATATTATATAGATACCCTTAAAAAGAAATTAGAAGGAGAAGTGATATTTATTAAGAAAAAATTGGCAGTTTTAAAAGATCTTCTCTCAATGTTTATTACACAGAATCGAAATCAATTTTCATATATTCTTGGTTTTTTGTCTGCTCTTGCTTTTGCCCTTGTTTATACTAAATTCGGGCTGGAGTTAGCAGTGGCTGCTCTTTTAACTGCTATTCTATTATTTGAGATTTTTGACCATTTTTTTGGAGGCAGTCCGGATATTATTGTAATGGGAGTAGACAGTGAAGAGGATATGATGGAAACACTTAAAAAAACTATGTCAAAAGCGGTAAGAGAAAAAAATAAGGAAAATTCAAATCAAAAAAATGATTAACTAAAATTTACAGCCCGAAGGGGCTGTTTTTCTTTTAAAAAAGTTGACATAATATTCAAAATTTAATAAAATTGATTTAGACTTAAAAAGGGGTGATTAAATTGTTAAAGGAGAAAAGATTATATTTTACTCTGTTTTTAGCTTTAGTTTTAATTTTTACTTTTTCTTTTGGATTGATGGCAGCCGAAACTCTGAGTATTCTTGCTACTTCGGATGTCCACCAGTATTTGATGCCTTATGATTATATGGAAGATTCAGCAGATGAAACAATCGGGTTTTCCAAAATCTACACCTTAATTGAAGAAGAGAGAAGTAATAATTCCAATACCCTACTGGTAGATAACGGAGATCTTATTCAGGGAAGCTTAATTGGTAATTATGAATATCAGATTGAACCAATCGAAGAGGGAGAAACTCAGACAATAATTAAAGCTTATAATCATGCCGGCTACGAAGCAGCAGCAATTGGAAATCACGAGCTGCAGGATTACAGTATGGACTTTTTGGAAAAAGCTATGGCTGGAGCAGACTTTCCTTTTCTATCTGCCAATATAATGCTGGCAGATGATGAAGATGAATATTATACTGATCCCTATACAATAATAACTAAAAATATTAATGGTAAAGACCTGAGAATTGGGGTAGTGGGTTTTGTACCACCTCAGTCTATGCTCTGGGGTAAGGATCATTTAGAAGGTAATGTAGTTATTAATGATATTGTAGAACAGGCCGAAAAGGTAATTCCTGAACTTGCAGATCAAACTGATTTAGTAGTAGTTTTATCACACTCCGGGATTTCTGATGAACCTGTAGATTCCTCTGAAGCTCGCGAAAACGCTTCTTATTATATTGCTCAGATGGATGAAGTAGATGCACTGATTACCGGTCATCAGCACGGTACATTTCCTGATGACTATGAGGACTTAGAAGGTGTTGATGCAGAAGCTGGAACAATTTATGGTGTGCCGACTGTAATGCCCGGTTCCTGGGGTTCAGCACTGGGAGTTATTGATTTAGAAATTGAAGAAAACAAGGGAAGCTGGGAAGTTGTAGGTCATGAGGTCAGACACCGTGCTGTTGATGAAGATGTTGAATCACATCCTGAAATTGAAGAAATAGCACAGGATATCCATGACGAAGTAATTGAATATGTAAGAACACCGATTGGAGATACAGAAAGAGATATTACTTCCTATCTCTCAAGGGTTATGGATTCTTCTGTAACTCAGATCATTAATGATGCTCAGTTGTGGTGGGCAGAAGAAGAATTTGCCGAAGGAGAATATTCTGATCTGCCAATTATTTCTGCTGCAGCTCCATTTAGAGCGGGGAGAGAAGATGCAGACTACTTTACTGAAGTTACGACAGGTGGAGTAACCATTGGAGATGTTACAGATATTTATATCTATGATAATCAGATTCGAGTAATGGAGTTAAATGGTGAACAGATAATTGAATGGCTGGAAAGAAGTGCAGAAAACTTCAACAGAATTGATCCTGATTCAGAAGAAAGTCAGGAACTGCTAAACTCCGACTTTTCTGCCTATAACTTTGATGTAATTGATGGTATCGAATATGAAATTGATGTTACAAAAGAAGTAGGAGAAAGAATTGTTAATGCCACATATGAAGGTGAAGAATTAACTTCAGAGATGGAATTTCTGGTTGTAACAAATGACTATCGTGCCGGTGGAGGCGGGGATTTCCCACCCTGTGTAGAAGAAGACCCAGTTTATTCTCCCAGTGGAGAGGTTAACCGGGAAATTATAATGAACTATATAGAAGAAAAGGAGACTATTAATCCTGCACCAGATTATAACTGGCATATCAGTCCCTTTGAGCCTGCTGGTGAGGTTACTTTCCGCTCACATCCGGAAGCAATGGATTATATTGAGAAATACGAAATTCCTAATATTTCATTTATAGAAACTGATGAAAATGAAATGGGAGTTTATGAACTTGATGTTTCTAATCTGGGTAATTAAGTTAGCAGATGTTTAAAATCTAAAGATTATTTATTAGACCTCATCCTGCCCATGTGTGGCGGGATGAGGTTTAATTTTTATCATTTTATATAAAATTTAGCAATTTAGCATGATATAAGTAATGTTTTCTGTTATAATAATAACAAATAAAAGCTATTATTAAATTTTCTCTAATCAGCACATAAAATAGAAATAGGAGCTAATAATGAGAATACTTAAAAATCTATCTATTAAAAATAAAATCCTGCTGGGGATTGGACTCAGTTTTGTTCTGGCGATGATTATTCTGCTGGCTATTGTAATTTATCAGTTTAATGATCTTTCAGATGAAAATCAAACTTTAATTGAAGCAGAATTACTGGAAAGAAAATATGATAAATATGAGAGCCTTGTTAAAAGGAGAGCAAAAATTTTAGCAGAAATTTATAGTTTTTATAAAAATGGGGAAAATCTATTTAGAAGAAGTATTTCAGAATCTGAGCTCGAAAATTTAATTGCCGATTTTAATAGAAATTCTGATCTGGAAGATAATTATTATTACATTTATGATATGAAAGGCAAGACAATTTCTTTATCCCCCAGCCCCGGCCTGGAAGGTCAAAATAGAATGGATTTAGAAGTTCGGGACAGAAATCTCCTGCAGGAAATGACTGATATTATAGCAGAGGATGGTGGGGGAAGAATTAGTTATCCCTATATTTATCCTGGAACTGACAAGATTGAAACCAAGTATGGATATATTCAAAAAATTGAAGGAACTGATATGTTCGTTGGTTCTGGTGGTTATCAGAGCAGTTATTACAATATAGTAGATAGACTTTTAGTTAAGATAGAAAATTTTAGAGATGATACAATTTATTTGCTTTTACTTACATTTATGATTATTATTTTAATTATAATTTTAATTATATTTGATTTTTCAAAATACATAAATCAAAATCTACAGCAAATTATTTCTGCTTTCAAGAGAGTCAAAAATGGTCAACTGAATTTTGAACTTGATATTAATAGCGGAGACGAATTTGGCAGTCTTGCTGCTGGTTTTAATCAGATGCTCAATAAAATAAATGAATTAACCTATAATGATCCACTGACCGGTCTGCCCAATTTAAATTTTCTAGAAAATAATCTTTCAGAAACTCTTAAAGAAAA
>JBKHFK010000075.1:0-7645 GCA_046540295.1 Halanaerobium sp. | reverse complement strand
TAATCTAATTCTATCTAAAAAACAGGCAGATTATGAAAAAGCCTGGGAAAAAATCGAAGAAGCTTATGAAAATGATGAAATTATTGAAGCTGAAGTTACTAAAGAGGTTAAAGGTGGTCTGGTTGTAGATGTAGGAGTTAGAGGATTTATTCCTGCTTCTCATGTAGCAATTGGCTATGTAGATGATCTGGGTGATTATGTTGGAGAAACACTGCGTTTAAAAGTAATTGAAGTTGAAAGAGATAACAATAATGTTGTTCTTTCTGCTAAAAAAGTACTTGAAAAAGAAAGAGCAGCTAAAAAAGAAGAAACTTTAGCTGAGCTGGAAGAAGGACAGACTGTAGAAGGTACTGTAACTAAACTGGTTGATTTTGGTGCCTTTATTGATTTAGGCGGAATTGAAGGCTTACTTCATATTTCCGAAATGTCCTGGGGAAGAATTGAAAGTCCATCTGAAGTACTTTCTGAAGGTGAAAAAGTAGAAGTTCAGGTTCTTGGAGTTAACAAAGAAGAAGAAAGAATTTCTCTGGGCTTAAAGCAGCTGCTTCCTGACCCATGGGAAGAATTTGCTGATAAGCATTACGAAGGAGAAGTTATTGAAGGCAAAATTACAAAGTTAGTTGATTTTGGTGCCTTTATGGAAGTTGAAAAGGGTATTGAAGGTTTAATTCATATTTCTCAACTATCACACAAGCATGTTAAAACTGCTGATGAAGTAGTTAATGTCGGTGATGTAAGAGAAGCTAAAATCATTAATATTGATGCTGAGCAGGAAAGAGTAGGTTTAAGCTTAAAAGAATTAGAAGAAAAGCCTGAACCGAAAAAAGAATCCAGCAGCAGTTCTCAGAGTTCAAGTAGCAGTAGCAGTAATTCGCAGAGCAGCAAAGGTGATGAAAGTTCATCATCAGGTGGAGCTACTATTAGAGAAATTGTTGGAGATATTTTTGACCAGGGTGAATAATTAAAAAAGCACCCGCTGTCCATTTTTGGGCGGCGGGTTTTTTTATGCTCTCTGCAGATTATTGCCTAATTGTAGTAAATATGATATTATCAAGCTTACAGGAGGTAGAAGGCTTATGGTTAAAATAGAAAAGGTTTGTCCTGATTCTACCGCTGCTAAAGCAGGTTTAAAATCAAATGATAAAATAATCAGAATTAATGGTCAAAAAATAAATGATTATATAGATTATTTATATCAGATCTCTGAAGTAATAATTGAGCTGGAAATTGAAACTGAAGCGGGCATAAAAAAAAATATTGAACTGCAGCGAAAAGCTGGAGAAGAACTGGGTATTGAATTTAAGGAAATTGTATTTGATGGCTTAAAACAGTGTAAAAACAACTGTATTTTTTGTTTTGTTAAACAGCAGCCTGAAAATATGCGGGATAGTTTAAATCAAATGGATGATGATTATCGATTTTCTTTTCTGCAGGGGAGTTTTGTTACTCTAACAAATCTTCAGCAAAAGGAGCTCGAACGGATAATAGAAAAAAACTTAAGTCCAATTAATATTTCGGTGCATACAACAAACCCGGAATTAAGGGTTGAAATGATGAAGAATCCCAGAGCGGCTGAAATAAATCAATTACTGCAATTGTTTAAACAGAATAATATTCAGTTTCATACTCAGATAGTACTCTGTCCGGGATATAATGACCAGCAGGAACTGGATAGGACACTTAAGGATCTTTTAGACTTATATCCACAGCTATTATCTGTCGGAATAGTGCCGGTCGGACTCACCAGATATAGGGAAGGGCTGCCAGATCTGCGGACTATGACTAAAAACGAAATGGAAACTGCCTTAAAGCAGATAGAGTTCTGGCAGCAGAAAGCTGAAAAAAGATATGGCGAAAATTTAATTTACGCTGCTGATGAATTTTATTTAAATACAGCAGCAGAACTTCCAGATTATGAGGCATATAATGATTTTCCTCAGCTTGAAAATGGAATTGGCCTAACAGCTTTAATGAACAGAGAAATAGAAAAAATTTCTTTTCCCGGGTCACTAACAAATAGAAGAAGGATTGCAGTTATAACTTCTGTTCTGGGGAAAAAAGCTTTAAATAAATTTTCTAAGAAATTAAAAAAAATATCCGGACTTGAATTTGATATTATAGTAGTTAAAAATAATTTTTTCGGTGAGAGTGTCACTGTAACCGGACTTTTGACTGCTCAGGATTTAAAAAATGAAATCAATAAAATTAAAGCAGATAAATACAATATAATTTTTATACCTGAGATAGTTTTAAATGATCAGATGAAATTTCTGGATGAAATAAGAAAAGAAGATTTTCTGGATGAACTTAATGAATATAAGATAGAATTTGTTAAAAATATTAATCAATTTATGGAGGTGATTAAAAATGACTAAGTCTACAGTTGCAATTGTAGGTAGACCCAATGTTGGGAAATCAACTCTTTTTAATAGGCTCGTTGGAGGACGGAGAGCTATTGTAGAAGGTGAGCCAAATGTGACCCGTGATCGTATCTATGGGGAAACAGAATGGCTGGGGAAAAAATTTAATGTTATTGATACCGGTGGAATAGTTATGCATGATAATGATAAAATAAAAAATCAGATTAAATATCAGGCTGAACTGGCAATGGAGGAGGCAGATATTATATTATTTGTTGTTGATTCCAGAACAGGAATGACCGGTGTTGATGAAGATATTGCTCAACTTCTATACAGGACCAACAAAAAAGTCATTTTAGTTGTCAATAAAGTAGAGGATTTTTCCAATCAGGAAGAAATAGGATGGGAGTTTTATTCTCTTGGTTTTGGTGATCCTGTACTAATTTCAGCCGAACATGGTAAAAATACCGGGGAACTGCTGGATGAGCTTACAGAAAAACTGCCTGAAAGAGAAGAAGATGAGAGTAATGATGATCAGATAAATATTGCAGTAATCGGTAAACCGAATGTCGGAAAATCAAGTTTGGTTAATCATTTAATTGGCAAAGAAAGAGTTATTGTCAGTGATATGCCGGGCACAACTCGAGATGCAGTTGATACATTAATTGAATGGAAAGATATTCAGTTTAATTTTATCGATACTGCAGGTTTGAGAAGGAAATCTAAGGTAAAAGAAGATGTAGAATACTACAGTAACTTAAGGGCATTAAGATCTGTTGATCGCGCTGATGCAGTTTTAATGATGATTGATGCTCAGGAGGGTGTAACAGATCAGGATAAAAAGATTGCAGGTTATGCTCATGATGAAGGTAAGGCAATGGTTATTGCAATTAACAAATGGGATCTGATGGAAAAAAACAGTAAAACAATGGAAAGATATACTGATGAAGTTTATTATCAGCTTAAGTTTTTAAATTATGTTCCTGTAACCTATATTTCTGCTTTAACAGGTGAGAGAATAGATGAACTCTTATCACTACTGGAATTTGTAGTTGATCAGAGTAATCTTCGGATTAAAACAGGAATTTTAAATGAGGTAATATCCGAAGCAGTACAGCTGCGGGAACCACCAAGTAGAAAAGGTAAAAGACTTAAGATATATTATGGTAGTCAGGTTGGTATTACTCCACCAACTTTTGTTTTCTTTGTCAATGATCCCAATTTAATGCATTTTGCCTATCAGAGATATTTAGAAAATGTGCTTCGAGAAGCTTTTGGTTATGTAGGAAACCCGATGCAGTTTAAATTAAAACAGCGCAGTTAGGAGGTTATAATGCAGGTATTTATTGCTATATTAATTAGTTATTTAATCGGATCAATACCATCCGGTTTTTTATTAACAAAATATGTAATGAAAAAAGATGTTAGAGAATATGGCAGCGGTAATATTGGAGCCACAAATGTAGCCCGAGTAATGGGTTTAAAAGCAGGTATTTTAGTTGCGGTTTTTGATATTTTAAAGGGCTACCTGGGAGTGCTGGTCGGACAGCTGATTTTAGGAAGCAGTTTTTCTACAGCTATTTTATTTGTTGCTGTGGCAGCTATTGCCGGTCATGATTGGTCCATATTTTTAGGATTTTCTGGAGGAAAGGGAGTTGCCACAACCTTTGGAGTGATTCTGAGGTTGTATCCACTTGCATTTTTAATTTATGCTATAATCTGGATTTTATTAGTCGTGATGACCAGATATGTATCATTAGGTTCTATAATTGGCTCAATGTCACTTCCCTTAACTCTTTATTTTAGTGCCTTTGATAATAAAAATGTTATTTTTGCCGTTTTACTCTCTCTTTTTGTAATGTATACTCATCGTGAAAATATTAAGCGGCTTTTAAAAGGGGAAGAAAATAGAATGGACCCCGAGAAACTGGGAAAGAGTGGAAAAAAATAATGAATTTAAAAATAACAGTAATTGGTGCCGGGAGCTGGGGGACAGCCCTGGCAAATTTGCTGGCTGAAAATGGAGAACAGGTAACAATTTATGCCAGAGATCATAAAGTAGTTGAATCAATTAATCAGGAGCAGAGAAACTGCAAATATTTTCCTGAATATATTCTTCATGATAATTTAACTGCATCCGGTAATTTAAAGAAGAGTTTAACTGATGTGGATCTGCTTGTAATTTCTGTACCAACTCAGGCTGTAAATAGTGTTTTAGCTCAAATAAAAAATTTAATCAACTCTGATCCAATAATTGTTTCCACTGCTAAAGGTATTGATGAAAATTCTTTTAAAACTAATTCTCAAATGATCAGAGAAGCAGGTTTTAAGAAGGTAGTGGTCCTATCTGGACCAACCCATGCAGAAGAGGTTATGGAGAAGCTGCCGACTGCAATTGTTTCTGCAGCCCAAAGCAAGGAAGCAGCAGAAAAAGTTCAGGATTTATTTATGTCTAAATATTTTAGGGTTTATACCAACCCTGATGTTAAAGGAGTAGAACTTGGTGGAGCTCTAAAAAATGTGATTGCTGTTGCAAGTGGAATCTGTGATGGCCTGGATTTTGGTGACAACACCCGGGCTGCTCTGATTACAAGGGGCTTAAATGAAATGAGTCGTTTTGTTGACTATCACGGTGCTAAGAATCTGACTTTAGCAGGTTTATCAGGTATGGGAGATCTTGTGGTTACCTGTACCAGTATGCACAGCCGCAACCGCCGATTTGGGATTGAGATTGGTAAAGGAAAAACGCTTTTGGAAGCAAAAGCTGAGGTTAATCAGGTTGCAGAAGGTGTTAAAACTGCAAGAGCTATTTATAGATGGTTAAACTCAGATGAAAAAGATTTAGAGATGCCAATTACCAGGCAGGTATATCAGGTCTTATTTGAAGAAAAGAATCCCTATCAGGCTGTAGAAGAACTAATGTTGAGGGGTAAAAAACATGAAATGGAATCAGTAGTTGATAATTCTTTATGGAATATCTAGCAAAAATATAAATTTTTTCTTAAATTAAGCAGGAAATCGCTGTTATAACGAGAATAATAAGTAATGACAGTAAAAGTTTTAGTTTTAAAAAGGGGGTGAATTTCCATGACTAAGAACGAACTTATTGATGCCGTTGCAGAAAAAACTGGTATCACTAAAAAAGATACAGGGGAAGTTATTAACGAAACAATTGATACTATCATGAATCACTTAAAGTCTGAAGCTAAAAAAGCAGAAGATAAGCGCGATAACGTTCAATTAATCGGTTTTGGTACTTTTGAAGTAAAAGATAGAAGTGCCAGAAAAGGACGTAACCCTCAAACCGGGGAAGAGATTCAGATTCCAGAACGAAAAGTGCCTGTATTTAGAAGTGGTAAGTCCTTTAAAGAAACAGTTGATGTTTAAGAATTAAAATTACTTATCGAGGGACCGGAAATTTCCGGTTCTTCTTTTTTTAAATTTAAAAAATTCCTTATTCTTGATTTTTTCTTAAATTATGAATAAGGAATTTTTTATTTTAAAGATTTGCAGGAATGCAAGTATTTAACTAGAAATTTATATTGTAAGCTATATTTGTTATAATATTTTTTTACATAAAAATATATTAAGGGGGAAAAAAGATGGATCAAATTACAGCAGGATTTCAGGCTATTGTTGCAGATTATGGGATGAAACTCATCCTGGCTATTGCCCTATTATTTGTAGGTTTATGGGTGATTAAATTGGCTGTAAATCTAATCGAAAAAAAGGTGCAGGGAAAATTTGATAGAACTTTAAGCAGTTTTTTGATGTCAATTACCAGATCGGGGCTTTTAATACTACTATTTATTTCAATTGCTTCTACAATTGGTATTGAAGTCACTTCTTTTGTTGCAGTCTTAGGTGCAGCTTCATTTGCTGTAGGTTTTGCTCTCCAGGGGAGTTTATCTAATTTTGCTGGAGGGGTCTTACTTTTAGTTTTTAGACCTTTTACTGCAGGGGATACAATTGAGGTAGCAGGACATAAAGGCAAAGTTCAGGAAATACAGATTCTTTATACTATTTTAACTACTTTTGATAACAAAAAAGTTATGATTCCTAACAGTAATATTTCAAATAACTCAATCACTAACTTTTCTGCGATGGATAAACGGAGAGTCGACTTAACCTTTGGAATTGGTTATGATGATGATTTTCATCAGGCAATTTCTGTTTTAAAAGATTTGGCTTCCAAACATGAGCTGATTTTGGATGATCCAGAACCAATTATTCGAGTTACAGAACATGCAGGTAGTTCAATAAACATTGCCTGTAAGGTCTGGGCTAAAGGACCTGATTACTGGACAGTATATTATGATATGCTCGAAAATGTTAAAGATGCCTTTGATGAAGCGGGTATTGGTATTCCATATCCACAGATGGATCTTCATTTTGATGAAGGAACAAAACTTTGTTAGTTGATAAAAAAAGACTGGAAAAAATTAATGAGGTTGAATTAATGGAAAAAGACTTTGTTGCTTACTGGATGCAGTCATCCCAGCGCCTGGAATACAATCAGGCCCTGGGTTATGCTGTCGAAAGAGCAAATCAATTAAATCAGCCTCTTTTAGTTTTTTTCTTATTAGATTCTAATTATCCGGAAGCTGAATATGGACACTTTAAGTTTATGCTGCAGGGATTACAGGAAATAAAGGATAATTTTAAAGATTTGGGAATAAGCTTTTATCTGATCGATTATCATAATTTAGAAGATTTTAAAAAAATAACAGCCGGAGCATCTTTAGTTATCAGTGAAAAGGTATATTTAAAACATCTTCGCCAGTGGAAAGAAAAAGCAGCTGAGAGTCTGGAAGTTCCATTTTATCTGGTGGAAAGTAATCTTATCTGTCCGGTCGAAGAGGTCAGCCAGAAAGAAGAATATGCTGCCTATACAATCAGAAAAAAAATTAATAGAATAAGGGATAAATATTTAAAAGAATATCAGCCGCAGAATCTTCAAAATAAGTCGACAGTTAAATTGGCTGAGAGAGATCTAAAGCTGGTAGATGATTTTGATTTATATCTTGATAAAATAAATTTTGAAGAAAAAATTAATTATGATAAATATTTTAAGGGTGGTTACAGTCAGGCTAAAGAAAAATTAAGTGATTTTATTAATAATAAGCTTCAAGATTATGATCAAAAAAGAAATATTCCCTATCTTAATTATCAATCAGATTTGAGTCCATATCTGCACTTTGGTCAGATATCAGCTCAGGAAGCAGCATTAGCTGCACTAGCTTCTGAATATAATGCAGAAGCTTTTTTGGAAGAATTAATTGTCC
>JBKHFK010000074.1:0-7729 GCA_046540295.1 Halanaerobium sp. | reverse complement strand
CAGGAGCTTCCATACTCTCTACTATTCCTGCTTCTTCTGGATCAGTAACTGCAGTAAACAATACAGGTATATCTGAGATCACATTGGCTGCTGCCTGTGCATTTGGAGTGGCAATTGCCAGCATCAGATCCAGATTATCACCCTTAAACTGCTGAGCAATAGACTGGGCGGTAGAAAAATCAGCCTGTGCATTTTGTTCAATAAATTCAACATTATCTTCATCAAAACCTTCTTCTGCAAGGCCTTCTATAAACCCTTCCCTTGCTGCATCTAAAGCTGGATGCTCAACAAATTGAGAAATACCAATTTTATACTCCTGAGCACCTGCTGTTGATGCAGTTAAGAAAACAAGAAAAACTGTTAAAAAAACTAAAATATAAAAATTATTCTTCTTCATTTTTATTCCCCTTTCTAACTGGTAGTGGGGATAAATAAAAAAACACTCCTGGTGGAGTGTTAAATTGCTCTCAGCTATTATGTTTAAAATTAGGTATAAAAACCCCTTGCTTAAACAAATAGCTTCAGCTTCCCTACAAATTTCTCCTACCGTATTACCATGCTACCAGTTATTTCATTTTCTTTATTATACTATTATAATTACACTTTTGTCAACTATATCTGACAAGATGGCTGTTTTTAATTGAAATCTCTGTTAAGCCTGTTCATCCAATAAAGATCGGTGGCTTAATCCAACTGTCACTTCATTCAAATCAAACATCCCTACACCGAAGAAAATAGCAACAACTATGTGTTCACCACTGCGGGCAACACCAATTTTACCTCCGACATTTAATCCCATAGTTCTGGGCATAATCTGGGCAACTGCATCATGAGCTGCTCCAGCGACTGCGCCCTGTGCAACATGAGACTCATCTATAATATTTTCTCTTTTGGCAGCAATAACGGCTCTTTCAATTATTTCTGGAACTGATTTATTAAATTCACCACCAAAATCTACAGCAGCAGTATTTATGTCATCAGCAGCAAATGTTTCCTTCAATTCTTTTTCTTCACTTCTAGTTGAAATTGCCATTTTAATGGCTGCTTTTGCAGTTTCAAGACTGTTGTGTTCCATAATTTTTCCTCCTCACGTAATTATTACTTTTATTATAACAGAGTTTTAATAAAAGTGAAACTTGTAATTATCTAAAGGTTATATTCAATTTTAATTATAGCTGAATTTATAAAAGAAATATGTTATGCTTTTAATTGCATCTTTATATTAAGTATTTTATAATATATAATACTGGACTAAAAAAACAATTTTTAAATTTAAAATACAAGATGATTTTTTGGAGGGGTCTAAAATAAATATTTTATTAGTAGCACTGGCGCTAGCACTCGATGCGGCAGGAGTGACAATGGCAATTGGTTGTGGTACCAGAACCAAATTAAAAGAAAAAACTGAAGTTATATTTTCTTTTGGTTTTTTTCAGTTTTTCTTTGCTTTAATTGGAGGCCTAACAGGAAATTATATTGATCAAAATTTTTTTACTATTTCTAATTATTTTAGTGGGGCGATTATTTTTCTTCTGGGGATTTTTTTAATTAGAGAAGGTTATAAAAATGGAGAAGAATGTATCTACAGAAAACTTAATTTTTGGACAGTTGTTGTGCTGGGAGTGAGTGTAAGTATTGATGCCCTGGGAGCAGGTTTTTCGCTACTTTTTAATCTAAATTATTCTCTGATCTTTAATTATTCATTAATAATTGGTTTAATTGCATCTATTATTACTGCTGCTTCATTTAAGATTGTTCATTATATTAAACATATTGCTTTAGTAGAAAAATATGCTGATTATGTCGGTGGCTTTATATTATTATTAATTGGACTCAATACTTTTTTGACATAGTTTAACACAAAAATATGATTTAAAAAATAAAACCGACTGCTTTAGTTATTGAAAAATAAACTCCAGCAGCCGGTTGTTTAACTGTCTCTATATTTTAATTTAAAAAATTAGATTTTCTTTAAAAGAGTAATTACTTCCAGATGTTTTGTGTGAGGAAACATATCTATTGCTTTAAATTTTTCTAATCTGTAATTATGAATTTTTAATTCTGTTAGATCTCTGGCCAGGCTTTTTGGGTTACAGGAAATATATAGAATTTCGTCTGCTCCTGTTTTTGCAATTTTAGTAAGAGCCTTTGGATTGATACCAGGTCTTGGTGGATCAATAATTAATAGATCAGGCTTTTGATTAATATTATTAATTTCTTCCAGCACATCACCTGCAATATATTCAACATTATCAACACCATTCAGTTCTGCATTTTCAGCAGCTCTGTTTGCAGCATCCTTATCGATTTCTATACCTAATATTTTTTCTGCATCAGCAGCAATGGTCTGAGAAATAGTTCCAGCTCCACAGTAAAGATCATACACTATCTTATCTTTAGCACTCCTGATAAATTTTTCGGCTTCTGAGTATAATAGTTCTGCACCTTTAGTATTGGTCTGAAAAAAAGATAGTGAATCAATTTTAAATTCATTTTTCAGGAGCTGATCATAAAAGTAATTACGTCCGTGATAGATTTTCATTTCATCACAGCTTACCTGATCAGAAAAATCATCATTGATAGTCTGTACAAAACCTACAAGTTCACCCTTTAAAGCAAGAGATTTTAATTTTTCGGTCAGTGGTAAAAAATCGTGTTCAAGCTGACTTGTGGTCACCAGATTGGCTACAACTTCTCCAGTATTGATGCCTTTTCTAATTACCAGGTTTCGCAAAAAACCTTCTCTTAATTTAATATGGTATTTTTTGAATTCATTTTCCCGGCAGTATTCTAAGATAGTACTTAAAATATCTCTAAAATCCTGATCAACTAATAAACATTGATCAACTGTAATTACATCAAATCTTCTGCCCCGGGGATGCATTCCAAGCTGCAGAGTACCGCCTTTTTTTAAATCCCCAAAACTAAACTCCATATTATTTCTATATTCATAAATATCTGGACTTGCTAGAATCCCTTCAAAATTATCAGTTTCAATTTTTTTTTCTTTAAAAATTTCTAAAAGATTATTCTTTTTGTCTTTCAGCTGTTTAGAATAGGGTACTTCCTGAATTGAACAGCCCCCACAGCGATCATAATGAACACATAAATCTTTATTTTTTGTCAAAATTGAGCCTCCTATAATTTATTTAAGCTGCAAAATAGCCTAAATTGTTTGATAGATATTAAAAAGCATAATAAATAATACGGCTGCCGGTACAATGTATTTTAAAAAGAGAGAATAAGTATTTCCAATTTTAAAACGGCTGTTTTTATTTGCTTCTTTCACTGCATTTTTGCTGCCCCAGATATGGCCAACAAAAATTGAAGTTAAAATTCCACCTGTTGGTAAGAAAATGGAGTTTGAAAACCAGTCATAGGTATCAAGCAGATCCATCCCTAAAAAACTGAAGTCAGAAAACGAACTGTAACCTAAAAGTGGTGGAATTCCTACTAAAAATATAACAAAACCCATTAGATAAGAAGCTTTTTTTCTATTCCAATCATATTCATCAATTAAAAATGCTACTACAACTTCCAGCATTGAGATAGAAGAAGTTAAAGCCGCAATTGTAAGCAGTAAAAAGAAGATTAATGAAAAAAATGTGCCAAAAGGCATTTGGGTAAAAACGGCAGGCAGAGTAATAAAGGTTAAACCAGGTCCAGATGCCGGATCGAGTCCAAAGGCAAAAACGGCCGGGAAAATTGCAAAACCTGCAAGTAAAGCTACAGCTGTATCGAAAATCAAAACATAGCCGGCGCTTTCTGTTATGCTTTCCTTTTGACTTAAATAACTACCATAGGTAATCATTGCTCCCATACCGAGACTTAAGGTGAAAAAAGCCTGTGAGATAGCATCCGCAAAGGTCTGGAAATTAATTGCTGAAAAATCTGGTTTTAGGTAGAAATTGAGTCCTGCTGCAGCACCATCAAGTGTAACTGAGCGAATGATTAATAAAAAAATAATTCCGAATAAAATTGGCATCAAAAATTTAACAAGTTTTTGGATTCCATTAACTACGCCGGCACCAATAACAGCGATTGTTAAGAACATAAAAATACCATGCCATAAAATTGGCTCTGTCAGACTGCTGATGTGAGCCCCGAAAATTTGAGGGAAATTACTTTCAGCAGTAAAAGTCAGTGATTTAAAGATATAAGATATTCCCCAGCCGGCAATAACAGAATAGTAACTTAAAATAACAAAACCTGAGAGAACACCAAGTGCTCCAACCAGAGGCCAGGCAGTGTCAGGTGCCATTTTTTTAAAAGCGCCAATGGGGTTTTTCTGAGTAATCCTTCCCAGAGACATCTCAGAAACTAAAATTGGATAACCAATAAATAAGATTGCGGCTAAATAAATTAAAATAAAAATTGCCCCACCATTTGTCCCTGTAATAAAAGGAAAACGCCAGATATTACCAAGGCCGATGGCCGATCCAGATGCAGCCAGAATGAATCCAAGTCTGGAAGTCCAGTTTTCTCTTTCCATAATAAATCCTCCTATTTGTTTTTAATTTTTAATATTTGCTTTGTCTGTTTATTCTATCATATTAGTGGATTGTCATCAATCCCTAAATTTGAAGGGTTAAAGGCTCTCAGTGGTTGGTATATTAACATTTAGTATAATTGCTTTGAAAACGATTAAGTAAAGTTAAATACATTTTTTTGATTTTTGTCGTAAAAGCTGGAAATTGTTGAATTAATTTGTTATAATACATTCAACCTGATTAGTTTAGTTGAGAAGCATACAATCTTTAGATTAGCAAAGTAATAATAATTTAGCAGTAGTTAATGATTGTATCAGAGTAGAGAGCAGTTGATATTTTAATTATTTTTTTAATTATAGCTGAGTTGAGCCAGGATAAATCAGGAAAATAAAAAATTGAGTAGAAAGAAGTGAAGGAGGAAAGTAAAATGGAACAGAATCGTGAACAATGGGGAAGTAGAGTTGGCTTTGTTTTGGCAACAATTGGTTCAGCAGTTGGACTGGGTAATATCTGGCGTTTTTCTTATATGGCTTATGAAAATGGTGGAGGTGCCTTTTTATTTCCGTATATTTTTGCTCTGCTGACAGCCGGTATACCTCTGATATTACTGGAAATGGGCTTTGGATTTTTTACCAGAACTTCAGCACCTAGTTCATTTCGAAAGGTTGGTAAAAAGTTTGAATGGGTAGGCTGGTGGTCAGTACTGGTGGCCTTCACAGTTACAGTCTATTATATTGTTATTATTGCCTGGAGTTTATTATTTGTTTTTAAATCATTTAATCTGGGCTGGACTGCCAACCCGGAAGCCTACTTTTTTGGAGATTTTCTTCAGTTTTCAGGTAGTGCTTTTGATTTAGGTGGAATTCAGTGGTCAATATTCTTAGCTTTAATTGGGGTCTGGTTAATTAATTATGTCATCATTGCCGGTGGGGTACAAAAAGGTATAGAAAAAGCAAGTAAAATATTTATGCCGCTTTTGGCAGCAATGCTTTTAATTATTGTATTTAGAGGCTTAACTTTACCCGGTTCAATGGATGGAGTAAGGGCATTTCTGGCTCCAGATTTCAGCAGAATTTTTGAACTGGATATTTGGCTGGACGCTTATGGACAGATTTTCTTTTCTCTAAGTTTGGGTTTTGGAATTATGATTGCTTATTCCAGTTATCTACCTAAAAAATCAGATGTTATTAAAAATGGTACAATTGCAGCTTTTGCAGATGCAATTTTTGCTATTGTAGCCGGACTTGGTGTTTTTGGTATTCTGGGTTATATGGCACAGACTCAGGGAGTACCAGTCGCAGATGTTGCAACTTCAGGTATTGGATTGGCATTTATTGCTTTCCCACAGGCAATCAATTTATTACCTGCTTTACCACAACTTTTTGGATTATTATTTTTCTTATCCCTTACAGTTGCCGGTCTGTCATCAAGTGTTTCCTTAATTGAATCTGTAGTTTCAGCTTTAATTGATAATTTTAGTTTAAGCCGTAAAAAAGCTGTTACAATGGTTTCAATTGTAGGATTCTTAATGGGAGTACCAATGGTTACAGAGGGTGGTCTGGCGATTTTAGATATTTTTGATCACTTTATTAATATTTTTGGTCTCTTAACTGTTGGATTTGTAGAAATGCTTGTTTTAAGTTATGCTTTTGATCTTGATAAAATTAAAGATAACATGAATCCAAGTTCTGACTATAAAGTTGGTCCAACCTGGAAAGCACTGGTTAAGTTTGTCAGTCCTATTTTAATTGGTTTTGGTTTAATTCAGAATGTAATTGCAGAATTTGCTACTATTTATGGAGGTTATGCTTTAGCTGAAGTAATTACTTTTGGCTGGGTAGCAGTAGTCTTAGTATTAATTTTTGCAATCTATCTGGGTCAAAAAGAAAGAACTGTATAATTTTATAGCTGCTGTCTTATTTTAAAATTAAACAGCTATAATTAAATTATAATTTAATAAAGAGGCAAAAAAAGCTGGTTCTAATAATTAATTTATTAGAATTGGCTTTTTTTGATTTAGAACAGTTTTTTATTATATAATAACTTATGGAAGCTATTTTCAAAATAACACAATAGGAGGCAGATAAATAATGGAAGAAATTTTTGAACGAAGAAGTATTAGAAGGTATCAGGATAAAAATGTGGAAGAAGAAAAAATAGAAAAATTACTGGAGGCTGCTGTTGCTGCACCTTCAGCAGGTAATGAACAGCCCTGGCATTTTATAGTGATCAAAGATCGAAAGCGACTTGATCATCTGGCAGAAATTCATCCCTATGCAAAAATGCTTAAAGAAGCACCACTGGCCATTGCAGTCTGCGCTGATTTAAATAAACAGAAACATCAGGGTTTCTGGGTTCAGGATTGTTCTGCTGCAACTCAAAATATTTTGCTGGAAGCTGTTTCTTTAGGTCTTGGTTCGGTCTGGATTGGCTGTCATCCTGCTGAAAAGAGAGAAAAGGCAGTAAGTGAGTATTTAGAAGTTCCAGCTGATTTTAAAACACTTTCTTTAATAGCTGTTGGTTATCCTGCGGAAGAAAAAAGAAAAGTTGATCGCTTAAGTGAGGATATTATTCATTATGAGAAATGGTAAAATTGAGCTTCATGCTCATAGTGCTGAGAGCAGCCGCTGTGGTTCAGTCAAAGCTGAAGAAGTTGTCCAGAACTATTTTGATGCTGGTTACAGTGCTTTAGTACTAACTGATCATTATTATGCCCGTTTTTTTGATAAAATATCAAATTTAAACTGGGAAAAACAGCTCGAAAAATATTTAAAGGGCTATAAAGCTGCTCGAAAAGCTGCCCAAAATTTAGATTTTAAAGTATTTTTGGGGATTGAAATTAAATTTAATGATGATCCAAATGAATATCTGGTATATGGCATAAGTAAAGATTTTTTACTGAAACATCCTAATCTACATCAGTTAACTTTAGTGGAATTTAAAACTTTATGTATTGATCAAGATCAGGAGATATTAATTTTCCAGGCACATCCTTTTAGGCCGGGGATGTCGCCTGCAGCTTCTGAACTCCTGGATGGCCTGGAAGTTTATAATGGTAATCCCCGGCATGATTCTCAGAATGATAAAGCACTAAGTTATGCCAGGGAACATAATCTGAAGATGATTTCTGGTTCTGATTTTCATGAAATTGAAGATCTGGCTCGGGGAGGGATTAAATCGGAGTTAAATCCCAAAAATCAGCTAGATTTAATTAAAATTTTAAAAAATCAGGAGTTCTC
>JBKHFK010000073.1:0-7820 GCA_046540295.1 Halanaerobium sp. | reverse complement strand
ATAATAAAAAAATAGCAAAAAAAATAAACAAACATCCCTATCCTGTAAAAAAAGCAATGCAGAGGAGTAGAAATTTTACTCAAAAAGAGCTGGAAAATATTTTAGAGGAAATTTTAAAAGCAAACTATCACTTTTTGACAGGTTATTACCCGGATCAAAATACCTGTTTAGAAATGATTATTATCAAATCAATAGTGTATTAAAAAAGTCCGGTTTTTAAAAACCGAACTTTTTTAACAGCAGCAAAAAACTCATCCAGCTGGATGAGTTTAATAATTTAAAAGATAGCTATCTTTTAGATAAATTTTAATTTTAAATTACAGATTATTATACATCTTTGTGAGGCGGGATTTTTTTCGGGCTGCATTGTTCTTATGAATAATATTTCTTGTTACAGCCTTATCGATGACCTTTTTAGTCTCTTTTAACTGTTCTGCAGCAGCTTCTTTGTCCCCTGCTTCAACTGCCTTTTCCATATCTTTAATCGCATTTTTTAATCTATCTTTCCATTCGCGATTTTGAGCAGTTTTCTTTTCTGTAGTTTTAACTCTTTTCTTAGCAGATTTAATAATAGGCATCTAACTTCACCCCCTCTTAAATGTTAGTATTTATACTCTCAGACTTAATTTGCAACATTTCAATTTTAACATGTTGTTATCTAAAATGCAAGAGTTAAATTAAAAAATCGTTCTACCCAAAAATAGTTCAAAAATTTAAAACTTAAAATCCAGTCCAAAAAGAGAATTGATTAATAGGCTTAAGTGTAATATAATTAAAGTGCTGTGGATAGTATTTTTATGACAGCTAAATGATTTAGTAAAAAGGAGGAAGTTTTTTGCAGACTGAAAAAATTAGAAACTTTTGCATAATAGCACATATTGATCATGGGAAATCAACTCTTGCTGATCGTATGTTAGAATATACAGGAACTATTACTGACCGCAAAATGCAGGAACAGGTTTTAGATAAAATGGATTTAGAAAGAGAAAGAGGAATTACAATTAAAGCTCAGGCTGTAACTATTGAGCACCAGGGATATGAGCTGAATTTAATTGATACCCCCGGCCATGTTGATTTTGCCTATGAGGTATCAAGAAGTCTTGCTGCCTGTGAGGGAGCTCTTTTAGTAATTGATGCTGCTCAGGGAGTTGAAGCCCAGACAATGGCCAATATTTATCTGGCTTTAGAGCACGATTTAGAAATTATTCCGGTTATTAATAAGATAGACCTCCCTTCAGCAAATCCTCAGCGGGTTAAAGAACAGCTTTTAGATATTGGTATTGATCCTGATGAGGCAATCTTAGCAAGTGCTAAAGAGGGAACAAATATTGACCAGATTCTGGAGGCAATAATTGAACGAGTTCCGGCTCCTTATAATGGAGAGAACCAGCCTTTAAGAGCTCTGATTTTTGATACACTTTATGACTCCTATCAGGGGGTAATTGCCTATGTTAGAGTTATGGAGGGATCAGTAAAAAAAGGTGATAAAATTCTACTGATGTCCAATCAAAAAAGTTATGAAGTAGATGAGGTTGGATTTTTTGGTCCGGCGATGCAGAAAAAAGATGAGCTGAGCTCAGGTGAAGTTGGTTATATTATCTCCGGAATTAAAGATGTCCGCAACTGCCGGGTTGGAGATACAATTACTTTAAAGAAGAATCCTGCAGAAAAAGCTCTTCCCGGTTACAAGAAGGTGCAGCCAATGGTTTTTAGTGGGCTGTATCCGACTGATAATGCTGATTATGAAGTTTTAAAAGAAGCTTTAGAAAAGCTGCAGTTAAATGATGCCTCATTTACTTTTGAACCTGAAACCTCAGAAGCTCTGGGTTTTGGATTTCGCTGTGGATTTTTAGGTCTGCTGCATATGGAAGTTATTCAGGAAAGATTAGAAAGAGAATATGATCTTGACCTGGTAATTACAGCTCCCAGTGTGGAATATCAGATAATTAAAAAGAATGGTGAAGAATTAAAAATAGAAAATCCGGCTGCTTTTCCAGAGCAGAGTGAAATTGATAAAATAAAAGAACCCTTTGTGACTGCAGAAGTTCATCTGCCGGAAGAATATGTAGGACAGGCAATGGAGCTCTGTCAGGATAATCGTGGTGAATTTAAAGATATGCAGTATGTAGATCAGGATCGGGTAAATTTAAAATACGAAATGCCCTTAAGTGAAATTATTACAGACTTTTTTAATCAGCTCAAATCAAAAACCAGAGGTTATGCAACTTTAGATTATGAATTAAAAGGATACAAGGAATCAAAACTTGTTAAACTTGATATTTTAGTTAACAAAGAAGTTGTAGATGCTTTATCTACGATTGTACATGATGAACATTCATATCAGGAAGGTAATGCACTTGTAAGAAGATTAAAGGAAGTTATTCCACGACATATGTTTAAAGTTCCAATTCAGGCTGCTGTTGGTGGCAAAATCATAGCTCGAGTTAATATTCCTGCTGTGCGCAAGGATGTGCTGCAGAAGTGTTATGGTGGAGATGTCAGCCGTAAGCGAAAATTATTAGAAAAACAAAAAGAAGGTAAAAAGCGGATGAAACAGGTTGGAAGTGTGGAAATTCCTCAGGAAGCTTTTATGACAGTTTTAGAAAGGGACGAAAATGCCTGATTTAAATTTTAAAAATGCAAATGCTTTATATATTCATCTGCCATTTTGTGCTAATAAATGTCCTTACTGTGATTTTTATTCAGTTAAATATACTAAAAAGAGGGTGGACCTTTACTGGTTCGCCCTTTTTATGGAATTAGAAGAATTAAGTCAAAGTGTACACAATAATTTACTGCAGACTGTTTATCTTGGAGGAGGAACTCCTTCTCTTATCGATCCTTTTTATATTAAAGAACTGCTTAAAATTATAAAAGATAAATTTAGAGTTGTTCCAGCTGCTGAAATCACAGTGGAGGTTAATCCGGCCTCAATCGATGCAGAAAAAATTACTGCCTTAAAAAGAGCAGGTGTTAATCGATTAAGTGTAGGAATCCAAAGTTTTAATAATCAGCATCTAAAGTTCTTAGGTCGAAAAAGTTCTGCAGAAAATAATAAAAAGATATTAGCCTTGGTAGAAAAGTATTTTAATAACTACAGTGCTGATCTGATTTTTGCTCTACCGGGTCAGAGTAAAAATGAATTTAGAGCTGATTTGGAAACACTGCTTGCTTTTAATCCTCCCCATATTTCGCTATATAATCTTGAAATACATGAGAATACTCCTTTTTATGAACGACATCAAAGTGGAGAACTTAAGCTGCCGACTGAAGAACTGGATGCTGAGATGTATGAGCTGGCTTTAGAGAAATTAACTGCTGCTGATTATCGGCATTATGAAATTTCTAATTTTGCTCAGTCTGGTTATAGAGCCAGACATAATTATCTTTACTGGTTATTTCAACCATATCTGGCACTTGGACCAGGGGCAGCAGCTTTTGATGGCAGCTGTAGATCTCAGAATATTGCTGACCTCAATCAGTATCTTAAATATTATAATCCTGAAAAATTAAGTTTTAAAAAATTTTTAATGGGAAAGCAGAATAATCTAAAAGAAATAAACGGAGACTCTAAAATTAAAATTAGAGATTTGAACTGCCTCAGTCAAAAAGAAAAAATGGCTGAGTATTCATTTCTGGCTTTGAGAACTGAAAAAGGTCTATTTTTTAATAAATTTTATCGCCAGTTTAAAGTGGAGTTTAGATCTGTATACAAAGAGGAAATTGCAGAATTAAAAACAAATGGATTAATCAGGCAAGGAAATGAGCGTATTTATCTGACAGCCCGAGGAAAAGAAGTGGCAAACGAAGTTTTTCTAAAATTTTTGCTGGAATAATCCGGAATATTATTTGACAAAAAAAAATCAATATGTTATTTTATTATTAGCTGTTAGCACTCTCCTTAATTGAGTGCTAAAATAAGAGGTGAGAAATGATGGTTGAAGAATTAGATCCAAGAAAAAAAAGAATACTGCAGGCCATCATTCAGGAACACATAATTTCTGCATCTCCAATTGGCTCAAGGACACTTGCAAAAAAATACAATCTGGATGTAAGTCCTGCAACTATCAGAAATGAAATGGCTGATCTAGAAGATTTAGGTTATTTAGAACAGCCTCATACATCAGCTGGAAGAGTACCTTCTGATAAAGGTTACCGCTACTATGTGGATCAGCTTGTGTCAAGAGAAAAAAATGAAGATCCCGGAGTAATAAATAATATAGAAAACTTATATCAGGATTTACAGGATGTACAGGAAATAATTTCTGGTATGGCAAAAATGCTTTCTAATATGACTCATTATACTGCGATGGTTAGTGAGCCCAAAAGCCAGGTCAGCCGCTTAAAGAAGGTTGAAATTATGCAGCTGGCAGATAATTCTCTGCTATTAGTTTTAGTAACTGATACAGGTATGGTTAATAATAAAATTATTAATCTTGAACAGAATTTATCTGCACGCAAAATTTCATATTTAAATAAATTTTTAAGTGCAAAATTAGAAAATAAATTACTTGCTAATTTAGATAACAAATATTTAAATGAAGTAGAAAAAGAATTGATGGCAAGACTTGACCTTTCTGTTGACTTATTTAAACAGTTTTATAATGAGTTTGAAGGTGCATTTGAACCTGGAGGAGTAAAAGTTTATATAGGAGGAACCTCCTATATTTTAGAGCAGCCGGAGTTTAATGATTTAGAAAAAGTCAAAAAAATGCTCAGACTGCTTGACCAGGAAGAAATGTTGAATAAAATTATTAATAGTATTTCTGGTTCTGATCTTGAAATTAAGATTGGTCAGGAAAATGAATTGGAGGATATTAAAAACTGCTCACTGGTTGTTGCAACCTATTATATTTCTAATCGAGCAGTTGGTAAAATTGGAGTTATAGGTCCCACCCGAATGGAATATCCGCGTGTTATTTCATCGGTTGATGTAATATCAGATATTTTAGGTAAATTAATTTCTAAAGCTAGTGGGTGATAATTATGGACAGAAAAAAAGAAAATATTGAAGTTGAAGAAGAATCAGTTGAAAATCAAGATGAGAAAGCTATGCAAGATGAGAAAGCTATGGATGAATCAGCAAAAAAAAGAACTGAAGAGGCTGAATCATCTCAGGCTGACGAAAATGAAGAAAAAGTTTCTGAAGAGGAGAAAGATGAGCTTGATGGACTTCAGATTGAACTTTCACGTGAGGAATTGATTGAAGAAGTAAAAGAAAAAAATGAAAAAATCGAAGAAATGGATGCTGAAATAGATGATCTGCTCAGTAGATTACAGCGTCTTCAGGCTGATTTTGTTAATTACCGCAAGCGAAGTCAGCGCGAAAAAGCTGAAATGACAGCCAGAGGAAAGGTAAAACTTTGTGCAGGTTTACTGCCTGTGATTGATAATTTTGAACGAGCTCTTAAATCAGAAGAGAGTGAAAGTGAATTTTACAAAGGTGTAGAAATGATCTATAATCAGCTATTAAACGCATTTTCCGAACAGGGTATTGAAGAAATTCTTGCAGAGGGGGAAGAATTTAATCCAGAATATCATGAAGCAATTATGAGAGTTGAAAGTGATGAATTTGAAGAAGGCACTGTAGTAGAAGTAGTTCAAAAAGGTTTCAGCCTTGATGATAGAGTAATTAGACCGGCAATGGTCAAAGTGGCCGGTTAGAAGTTTTAATAAATTTTGTAATTAATTTAAGCTTAAAATTTGGTTTAGAAAAAATTTAGACAAAAATTTTATAAGGAGGAATATAAAATGGGTAAAGTAATTGGTATTGACTTAGGAACAACTAATTCCTGTGTGGCAGTAATGGAAGGTGGAGAACCAACTGTTATTCCAAATAAGGAAGGTGCTAGAACTACTCCTTCTGTAGTAGCATATTCTAAAAAAGGAGAAAGAATTGTTGGTGAGCATGCTAAACGTCAGGCTGTAACAAATCCTGATCAGACAGTAGCTTCCATTAAAAGACACATGGGTTCTGATTATAAAGTAACATTAAATGAAGAAGAATATAATCCTCAGCAGATTTCTGCAATGATCTTGCAGAAACTAAAAAGAGATGCTGAAGAATATTTAGGAGAAGATGTTGAGGAAGCTGTAATTACAGTACCAGCTTATTTCAGTGATGCTCAGCGTCAGGCAACAAAAGATGCCGGTAAAATTGCTGGTTTGAAGGTAGAAAGAATTATCAATGAGCCGACAGCTGCTTCCTTAGCCTATGGTCTTGATGATAAAGGTGAAGAAACTATCTTAGTTTATGACCTTGGTGGGGGTACTTTTGATGTTTCCATCCTTGATATTGGAGATGGAGTATTTGAAGTAATTGCAACTAATGGAAATAACCACTTAGGTGGAGATGACTTTGACCAGAGAATTATAGATTATCTGGCAGAAGAATTTGAAAATAGAACTGGAATTGATCTTAAAAAAGATAAGATGGCTTTACAGCGGCTAAAAGATGCTGCAGAGAAAGCAAAGATTGAGCTTTCCAGTGTAAAGCAGACTAATATTAATCTGCCATTTATTACTCAGACTGATGAAGGACCAGAACACTTAGATATTGATCTGACAAGAGCTAAGTTTGAGAGTTTAATCAGTGATTTAATTGAGCAGACAATGGATCCGGCCCGTAAAGCTCTAAAAGATGCCGGTATGGATAAGTCTGATATTGATGAGGTTATCTTAGTTGGTGGTTCTACAAGAATTCCTGCAGTTCAGGATGCAGTTAAGGATTTAATCGGCAAAGATGCACACAAAGGAATTAATCCTGATGAGGTTGTAGCTGTTGGTGCTGCAATTCAGGGCGGAATTTTAGCTGGAGATGTAGATGATGTTGTACTCTTAGATGTTACACCTCTATCTCTTGGTATTGAAACACTTGGTGGAGTATTTACCAAATTAATTGAAAGAAATACTACAATTCCTACTTCAAAATCTAAGATATTCTCAACTGCAACTGACAATCAGTCCAGTGTAGATATCCATGTTCTGCAGGGTGAGCGGAAGATGGCTAAGGACAATAAAACTCTCGGCCGCTTCCAATTAACTGATATTCCACCTGCACCACGTGGAGTACCTCAGATTGAAGTAGAATTTGATATTGATAAGAATGGTATTGTTCATGTATCCGCCAAAGATAAGGGTACAGGAAATGAGCAGAAGATTACTATTAAGTCTACAAGCGGCTTATCTGAAGAAGAAATTGAAGAAATGGTAAAAGATGCTGAAGAACACGCTGAAGAAGATAAAAAGCGGGTAGAAAAAATAGAAACACGCAATGAAGCTGATGCTTTAGTTCATCAGACAGAAAAGACTTTAGATGAAGCTGGAGATAAGGTTGATTCCGCAATTAAAGATAAAGTAGAGGCTGCTAAGGATGAGCTTAAAGAGTTATTAGAAAATGAAGATGCTGAGATAGAAGAGATTAAAGAAAAAATGGAAGCATTGACAGATGAATTAACAGAATTAAGTTCTGAATTATATTCTCAGGCAGAAGGGGCTCAGGCTGGTGCAGGAGCTGCAGGAGCCGGTGCTCAAGCTGGAGCTGGAGCAGGACAGGCAGGTCCACAGCCAGGAGCAGGAGCTTCCGAAGCTGATGATAATACAGTAGATGTTGATTTTGAAGAAGTAGATGAAGACGAAGAAAAATAAATTAGAACAATTTAAGTTAAGATACAGAAATAAGTAATCAGGAAAGAAATGTTCAGTTTAGGGAGAGTAGACCTCTCCCTATAACTGTTTTCTCTTTCTTTTTTAGAGAGGTGATTTTAAGATGGCAAAAAAAGATTATTACGAACTGCTCGGTGTTGACCGGGATGCCGATC
>JBKHFK010000072.1:0-7891 GCA_046540295.1 Halanaerobium sp. | reverse complement strand
TATATAGTTTTTTTGCTGGGACTTCAACAATTATCGGAGTATTTGTTTTAATGATTTTTGGAGAGCCGGGAAAAAAAGTGCTGGCTTCTTTACTGGGATTTGCAGCTGGAATTATGCTTGCAATTTCTGTTTTCGAATTAATGCCGGAAGCCGTGCTTTTAGGTTCAATGACGATTACTGTAGTTGGTTTTTTGCTGGGTGCTTTAATGATGTGGAGTCTGGATAAGGTGGTACCACATTCCCATTTATCATCAGCGGATCATCTGGATGTTGAAAATCCGGAGAAAATTCATGTTGAAAATCCTATTTTAAGAACAGGGTATTTAATTCTTTTTGGTATTGCCTTACATAATCTGCCTGAGGGACTGGCTATTGGTGCCGGCTTTGAATCAAGTCCGGAAATAGGTTTGTTGATTGCAGTTGCTATTGCTTTTCACAACATTCCGGAGGGGCTTGCAATTGCCGGGCCGCTTAAGGCAGGAGGAATTGATAATTTAAGACTGCTGATTTTTACTTTAATTGCAGGTTTGATGACCCCCCTGGGAACTTTAATTGGTCTGGCGATTTTTAATATCTCAGCCACTCTTGTAGGTGGTTCACTGGCTTTTGCAGCCGGAGCGATGGTTTATATAGTCAATGATGAGCTGGTTCCCCAGTCCAATAATATGCACAGCCACTTTGCCAATGCCGGTATGATGGCCGGTTTGTTGATTGGTTTTGGCATACTTTAATTTTAGTTTGAGGGAGGCTGCAGCAGGAAAAATTTCTTGACAGATTGCATTATTTAAGTTATACTGAAAAAAATCCAAGATTAGTAGAGCCCAGATTAGTAGAGCAGAGTTAGAGATGAGATTAGCAGAGCCAATATTGAAATTTAAGGGCCAGATTTATATCTATTTATATAAATGTGGTCTTTTTAACCCGGTTATAAGTTAAATTAGTACAGGTCAGGCTAAATATAGCCTAACTAATTTATCTTTATAACCAGGATCTCTAATAACTACGGTCAGGCTTTTAATTAAGCTTTGACCGTTTTTTGTTTTCAGGGTCAAAAGTGAAGAAATAAGAGGAGGAGAGGAATGAAGAGCAGAGCAGAGTTTTTAGAGCTGAGCGAAGAATACAATTTAATCCCGATTTATGACGAATTTATAGCAGATATTGAAACTCCAATTTCTTTATATAAAAAATTAGCTTTAAATAAGGATTATACCTATCTTTTGGAGAGTTCGGAAAATGACCGTTATTCTTTTATTGGTTTAAAACCGGCAGCTGTTTTAAAAAATTATCCGGAATATTTAGAAGTGATTAGAGACAAAAAAGAAGAAAAGCTTCCCGGTCAGGAGATAGTACCCTATCTGCAGCAGCAGCTGGACGAACTTAATGTTTATGAAAATGAAAAGCTGCCGCCATTTTCCGGTGGTTTTGTCGGCTATTTTAATTATGAGATGATCGAAAAATGGGAGGATATATATCACCTGGAAGCAGATAAGGAGTTAAAAAAGGATAATACTCCGCTGAGTCTGCTGGTGATGAGCAAAATAATTATAGCCTATGATCATCTGCATAATACGGTTAAAATTATTAATAACATTAAAATAGATCAGAATTTAAGCCGGCAGGAGAAAGAGGAGATTTATCTTAAGGCTAAGAAAGAAATTAAAATGATTAAAGCTGAAATTGAAAGTAATAATTCCAAGATAAAGCCGGCAGCGGTTAATTTGGATTCAGGCTCAGATAAAAAGTTGAAATCAAATACCAGCAAAAGAGAATTTAAAAAGATGGTGGAAAAGGCAAAAGCACATATTAAAGCCGGGGATATTTTTCAGATTGTATTATCCCAGAAGTTTTCAATAGAAAATGATCTGCCTCCTTTTAAGATTTACCGGGCTTTAAGATCAGTAAATCCCTCCCCTTATTCTTTTTATCTTAATTTTCCTGAGATCAGAATTATTGGTTCTTCGCCGGAAGTGCTGGTCAGGGTAAGAGGTCAGAGGGTAATGACCCGACCGCTGGCAGGAACCAGGCGCCGGGGAAAAGACAGTAAAGAAGACCAGGAATTAAAATTAGATCTTTTAAATGATGAAAAGGAAAAAGCAGAACATACAATGCTTCTTGATTTGGGGCGTAATGATCTGAGCAGAATTGCTGCTCCCGGCAGTGTGGAAGTTACAGAGCTGATGGAAGTGGAATTTTATTCAAGAGTGATGCATATTGTTTCTCAGGTGGAGGCTGATTTGCGTGAGGGACTGGACAGTCTGGATGTCCTGAAGGCAGTTTTTCCGGCCGGTACAGTTTCCGGTGCTCCTAAAATTAAGGCAGTCGAACTGATTGATGGACTGGAAAAAGAAGCCCGGGGAGTTTATGCAGGAACGGTAGCTTATTTAAGTTTTAATGGCAATTTAGACAGCTGTATTACAATCAGGACCTTTTCGCTGGTTGAAGGCAGGCTTAACTTACAGGTTGGAGCCGGAATTGTTGCTGATTCTGACCCAATCAAAGAATATCAGGAGACACTTAATAAGGGGCGGGCTTTATTTGACGCTCTCGAAGTGGTCAGAGAGGATGGTATCCGTGATTTTAGTAATTGATAATTATGATTCCTTTACCTATAATTTAGTCCATCTGCTGGAAGAATTTGATCAGGTAAAAGTAATGCGCAATGACAGATTGAGTGTTGATGATATAGCAATTATGGCTCCGGATAAGATTATAATTTCACCCGGGCCGGGCCGCCCTGATGATGCAGGAATTTCGAAAGAGCTGATTGAGTATTTTAAGGACAAAATTGATATTTTAGGAGTCTGCCTCGGACATCAGTGTATTGGTGAGGTTTTTGGCTCAGAGGTGGTTGAAGCTGATAGAATAGTTCACGGCAAAACTTCAGCAATCAAAAAAACTAAGGCAGATAAATTATTTGCGGGGATTGAAGAGGGATTTCTGGCAACTCGCTATCATTCATTAATAGTTGCTCGGGATAGCCTGAGTGCTGAACTTGAGGTGCTGGCAGAAAGTGATGAAGGTGAAATTATGGCTTTAAAACACAGTCGATATCCGGTTTATGGGGTTCAATTTCATCCTGAATCAATTTTGACTGAAGCCGGAAGAGAATTGATCAAAAATTTTCTGGAATTGTGATTTAGCATTAAAGTGAAGTTAAAAGAGATTTGCATAAAAATTAATCAATTTTAGAATAACTTTTAAAAAGAAACTAGTTGAGATGAGAATTATAGAGGAGGAGAGAAAATGTTTAATAAACATTTAAATAAAGTAGTGAGCAGAGAGGATTTAAGCTTAGCAGAAATGGAAGAAGCAATGTCAATGGTAATGGAAGGAAAAACAACAGACAGTCAGCTGGCAGCTTTTCTGGTTGGCCTGCGGATGAAAGGTGAAACAATAGATGAGATTACCGGAGCTGCAAGTGTAATGAGGAATAAGGCGGCTGAAGTAAAAACTGAGGCTCAAAATTTAATTGACAGCTGTGGTACCGGTGGTGATGAGAAGGGAACTTTTAACATTTCTACAACAACAGCGATTGTAATGGCAGCTGGAGGTTTAAATGTTGCCAAACATGGTAACCGCTCTGTTTCTTCTAAAAGCGGAAGTGCTGACCTCCTGGAAGCTCTGGGAGTAAAAATTGATTTAAGTCCGGAAGCAGCAGGCAAGTGCCTGGATCAGATTGGGATTTCTTTTCTTTTTGCTCCCCATTTTCATCAGGCAATGAAATATGCGATTGGACCGCGTAAAGAGCTCGGTTTAAGAACGATTTTTAATATCCTGGGACCGCTGACCAATCCAGCCAAAGCTGATTATCAGGTACTTGGAGTATACAAGGAAGAATTAGTGATGCCTTTAGCTCATGTACTCAAAAACTTAGGCTTAAAATCAGCAATGGTTGTCCACGGAGCCGGTGGTGTTGATGAACTCTCCCTGGCCGGAGAAAATAAAACAGCCTACTTAAAAGAGGGAGAGGTCAGAGAATATAACTTCAGTGCAGAAGAGGCAGGGCTTAAGGCTGCTCCGCTTAAATCAATTCTGGGGGGAGAACCGGAAGAAAATAAAGAGATCACCCTGGATATCTTAAAGGGTAAAAAAGGTCCCAAACGAGATGTGGTCTTACTCAATACAGCAGCAGCCTTTCTGGTAGAAAATAAAGTCGAAAATCTGGAGCAGGGGGTTAAGCTGGCAGCAGAATTAATTGACAGCGGTAAAGCAATGCAGAAATTAGAAGAATTGATTGAATGCAGTAATTCACTTGCAGACAGTTCCAGGGCGGTGTCTTAATGATCTTAGATAAAATTGTGGACCATAAAAATAAAGAAGTGGCAGAACTTAAAAAAGACCGCCGTTCTCTAAAAGAGAAGTTGGCTCAAAATGAGATTTCACTGCTGGCAGAAATAAAAAAAGCTTCGCCCAGTAAGGGTTTAATCCAGCCAGATTTTAAGCCTGCAGCTCAGCTGAAAGCTTATGAGCAGGCAGGAGCAGCAGGGATTTCAATTTTAACTGACCAGGAATTTTTTCAGGGAAGCAAGCAAATTTTAAAGGATATACGCCAGCTGACTGAACTGCCAATTTTGCGCAAAGAATTTATTATCGATCCCTTACAGATTTATGAGAGCTTTTTTATCGGAGCCGATGTGGTGCTTTTGATTGCTGCAATATTAGATGATCAGCAGCTGGAGAGTTTTCTCAATCTCTGCCGGCAGTTAAAGCTGGAAGCGATTGTTGAGGTTCACAATCTGGATGAGCTGGAGCGGGTTCTAAAAACAGAGGCCGAGATAATCGGAATCAATAACCGTGACTTAAATGATTTTAGTGTTGATCTAAAAACAACGGCTGAGCTGACAGCAGAACTAAAAAAGCTGGGCCAGCGGGATAATCATTATCTAATTGCAGAAAGCGGAATTAAGACGCGAGAGGATATAGATTTTTTAAAGGAAATTGGAGTTGACGGAGTTTTAATCGGAGAGACTTTAATGAGGGCAGAATCTCCGGCAGCCAAAGTTAAAGAACTGGGGCTTTTCTAAGAGGTAAACTTTTTAAAAAATTGCAGTTTATTATTACAATAAGTATTGTGAGGTGGATAATTTGTTAGAAAATAGAACGATGATTAAACTCTGTGGTATGACCCGCAGAAAGGATATTGTTTATGCAGTAAATATTGGAGTTGATGCTCTGGGTTTTATTCTGGCAGAGAGTCCCCGCCAGATCAGTTTGGACCGGGTTAGAGAACTAACTCATAATCTGCCGCCATTTATTAACCGGGTAGCTGTGGTGGTAAATCCTGAGCCGGAAAAAGTTGAAGAGATTGAAGAAAGTGGTTTATTTGATTATATTCAGTTTCACGGCAGTGAAAATCCAAAAATGCTTCAAAATACTACTTTAAAAAGTATTAAAGCAATTTCAATTGCAGGCAGAAAAGATCTGGCAGAAGTTGAAAAATATAAAGAAAATGCTGATTATCTTTTATTTGATACTAAAATTGGAGAGCAGAGTGGTGGTACAGGGCAGAGTTTTGACTGGTCATTGATTACTGAGCTCAAGCTGCCCTTTATTCTGGCAGGAGGACTGGGGACAGATAATATAGAAAGGGCTCTTAAAGAGTTAAATCCACTGGCAGTTGACCTCAACAGTCAGGTGGAAAATGAGCCTGGCAAAAAAAACCACCGTTTAGTAAAAGAGACAGTAAGAAAAATTAAAAATTTCAAAGCCAGAACTGAGACTAAATTAAAATTAAAATTTATCTAAATTTAAACAGAGCTAAAATTTTAATTGACCAGCGGCGGTTTAAACAGCAGCTGATTAATTTATAGATTTGAAAGGAGTAGAGAAGATGAACAGAGGTTATTTTGAAGAATTTGGGGGACGTTTTGTTCCGGAAACTCTAATGCCGGCCTTAGATGAGCTGGAAGAAGTTTATTTAGAAATGAAAGATGATCCAGAGTTTATTGGTGAATTAAAGTCACTGCTGGCTGATTACAGCGGTAGGCCGACTTCTTTATATTATGCTGAACAGCTGACAAAACACTACGGGGGAGCAAAGATTTACTTAAAGCGAGAGGATTTAAATCATACCGGGGCCCATAAAATAAATAATACCCTGGGCCAAATTTTACTGGCCAAAAAAATGGGTAAAAAAAGAATTATCGCCGAAACTGGTGCCGGTCAGCACGGAGTGGCAACAGCAACAGTTGCAGCCCGCTTTAACTTAGATTGCGAAATTTATATGGGAGCTGAAGATATTGAGCGGCAGGCACTTAATGTTTATAAGATGGAGATGCTGGGGGCAGATGTAATTCCGGTCACCAGTGGAACTCAGACTTTAAAAGATGCTACAAATGAAGCAATCCGTGACTGGGTGACCAATGTTGAAGATACCCACTATATTATTGGCTCTGTAGTTGGTCCCCATCCCTATCCGATGATGGTTCGAGATTTTCAGCGAATTATTGGAGATGAAACCAAAAAACAGATTAAAGAAAAGGAAGGACGACTTCCCGATTATATTTTAGCCTGTGTTGGTGGGGGCAGTAATGCAATGGGAATTTTTTATCCCTTTGTTGATGATCAGGAAGTTAATTTAGTTGGAATTGAAGCTTCAGGTAAAGGAATAGACAGCGGTCAGCATGCAGCCACCTTATCTGCAGGTCGAGTTGGAGTTTTACATGGCAGTAAATCCTATCTGCTGCAGGACGATGACGGCCAGATTATTCCGGCTTATTCTATTTCTGCCGGACTTGATTATCCCGGGGTTGGACCTGAACACAGCTATTTAAAATCAATTGAGAGGGTTGATTATCAGTCAGCAACTGATATGGAAGCAGTAGCAGCCTTTAAACTTTTAAGTGAAAAAGAAGGGATTATTCCGGCTTTAGAGAGTTCTCATGCTCTTTCTTATTTAGAAAAACTGGCTCCAGAACTTGGTCAGGATCAGATAATAATTGTTAATCTTTCCGGCCGGGGAGATAAAGATATCAATAATTTTAAGAAGATCAGGGAGGCAGAAAAAGATGAATAAAATTTCAGCACAATTTAAAGCTAAAAAACCTCTAGTTACTTATATCAGTGGGGGTGATCCCAGTCTTGAGCTGACCGAAAAACTTATATATAGACTGCAGGCGGAAGGAGCAGATATTATTGAACTGGGGATTCCTTATTCTGACCCTCTTGCTGATGGCCCGGTGATTCAGGAGGCTTCACAGCGAGCTTTAAAAGCTGGTACAACTTTAAAAAAACTGATTGCAAAGGTCAACCAGATTCAAGCAGAGGTTGAAGTACCACTTGTTTTAATGGGTTATTATAATTCAGTTTTAAATTATGGAGAAGAAAAGTTTGCGCGTGATATTGCAGAGGCCGGTATTTCAGGGGTGATTATCCCTGATCTGCCGGTGGATGAAAAAGCAGAGCTTTCAGAAAAGCTGGCTGACTATGGAATTTCTCAGATTATGCTGGTAACTCCCAATACCTCAGATGAGCGCTTAAAAGAAATTACAGCTAAAAGTTCTGGCTTCCTCTACTGTGTTGCTCTTTTAGGGACTACAGGTGATGATCAGCAGGGAGTTTATCCTGAGCTGGAAAGTTATCTGAACCGAGTTCGTAAAACAGCAGGGGAACTGCCGCTGGGACTTGGTTTTGGAATTGATGGTCCGGAAAAGGTAAAAAAAATAATTGACTATCCGGATGGGATAATTATCGGCAGTGCTCTGATTAAAGCTATACAGGCTGGAGAAACAGAAGCAGAAATGCTGGATAATGCCGGAGAATTTGTAAGAGGAATTAAAAATGCCATAGATCAGCAGAGTTAAGCAAATTAATTTTGCTTTAAATTTATATAAATTTTTTCTTGATAAACCCTCCTTAAAAAGGCCAGATGAGTTCTGGCTTTTTTGCTTTT
>JBKHFK010000071.1:0-7974 GCA_046540295.1 Halanaerobium sp. | reverse complement strand
AAGCAATGGTTATTCCCACAAATGAGGAATTAGTAATTGCCAGAGATACAATGGAATTAGTAAATTAGTAAATTTCTTCTTGACAGGCAAAGCTGCTTTTTATATAATAAAACGTGGCTATTTACAGGGGTGATCAAATAAATTGTATATTAACCTCAGTGATTTAAAAGAAATTGGAGGCAGAAAACAGGTTTCACTGGAATTTGAATTTCATGATCTGGAATTTGCGAATCGTGAAATAGAAATTAAAGATCCAATTATGCTTGAACTGGAAATCTTTAATACCAGAGAATCCTTTGTTGTAGAGGGAAAACTCAGAACTGAATTAATTTTAAGCTGCAGCCGCTGTTTGCAAAAATATAGTTCTCCGGTTGAACTTGATATTTCCGAAGATGTATTAAAAAGTGAAATGGAAGATGAGGAAGAACTATATTTAGACGATATTGTTAAGGAAAATATTATTCTATCTTTACCAATGAAACCTCTCTGTTCTGATGACTGTAAGGGAATTTGTCCCCAGTGTGGTCAGAATTTAAATGAGGGAGAATGTGATTGTGAAGTAGAAACCTTAGATCCTCGTCTGGCAAAGCTTAAAGACTTTTATAATGATAATGATTAATTAAAGGAGGTGTATAAAATGGCTGTACCAAAGAAACGAACTTCTAAAACACGTAAGCGTAAAAGACGTACTCATAAGAAATTGAGTGCTCCGAATCTTGTAGAATGTTCAAACTGCCATGAGAAGATTTTACCTCATCATGTATGCCCGGAATGTGGACATTATGATGGCAAAAAGGTGAGCGGAAATTAAAATATTTTAGATAAACAGAGATCTCTTTATGAGAGATTCTCTGTTTTTTTCTTGCCATAAACTTGCAATTGACCGACGGTTGAGATATAATGTTTTGCAAATGATACTGATATAATTTTTTTGTTTTTGAACCCGGGAGGCGGCAATATTGTATAGGATAGCTGTTGATGTTATGAGTGGCGAAAAAGAACCTGCAGAATTAATGGCAGGTGCTTTAAAAGCTCTTAAAGAAGACGAGGAAATAGAATTGACCCTGATTGGTGAATATGATATTATAAGCGAAGAGTTAGCAAAAACTGACTTTGATTCGAAAAGGCTTAAAATAGAAAATGCCGATCAGATAATTACTATGGATGAGTCACCAATTAAAGCCCTGCGCCAGAAGAAAAAAGCAACTGTTAATGTGGGAGCAAGGTTATTAAAAGAATCTAAGGTTGATGCTTTTATTTCCCCGGGCAATACAGGTTCAGTTATGGCAGCCGGTTTATTGAGAGTTGGCCGAATCAAAGGAGTGTCCAGACCGCCAATAGCGATTCAATTTCCTGCGGCTAATGGAAGTACTCTGGTTTTAGATAATGGTGCCAATACTGACTGCAGTCCCGAGAATTTGCAGCAGTTTGCTTTAATGGGACAGCTTTATGCAGAAAATGTGATGAAAATTGATAATCCCAGGGTTGCACTTTTAAATATTGGTGAAGAAAAATCAAAGGGTAATAATTTAAGTAAAGATAGCTATGAGCTTTTAAATAATGATCCAGGAATAAAAAATTTCATCGGCAATGTTGAAGGAAGAGATATTTTTAGTGATAATGTCGATGTAGTTGTAACAGATGGTTTTGTTGGTAATGTTGTTTTAAAAACAACCGAAGGGGCAGCTTCTTTTTTTCTTGAGTTGATTAAGGATAGTTTTAAGACTAATTTAAGATCCAAAATAGCTGCTTTATTATTAAAACCTTATTTAAAAAAAGTATTAAATAAAATTGATTACAGACAGTATGGTGGGGCACCACTTTTAGGAGTTAATGGTGTTGTGATCATTAGTCACGGCAGTTCGGATGGGACTGCTATTTATAATGCAGTTAGAGCTGCTAAAAATACAGTTGAAAAAGATATAGTAGCACTGATTAAAAGTGAGTTAGAAAAGAAGTGAAGTTAGGAGTTGGAATAAATGGCATTGAAAACGGAACTTTGTGATTTACTTGAGATTGAGAGGCCAATTATTCAGGGAGGTATGGCCTGGGTTGCCACTGGAGAATTAGCTGCAGCTGTTTCGAGTGCGGGTGGACTTGGTATAATTGGAGCAGGTAATGCTTCTGCTGATGTAATTGAAAAAGAAATAGAAAAGGTAAGAGAGCTAACAGAGAAGCCCTTTGGTTTGAATATTATGTTACTTTCACCTTTTGCAGATGATATAATAGAACTGGCCATAGAGAAAAAAGTACCTGTAATCACTACGGGGGCCGGTAATCCTGGAAAGCATGTTAAAAGATTTCAGGACGTGGGCTCAAAAGTTATTCCGGTTGTTCCGTCTGTAGCTTTAGCCAGAAGAATGGAAAGGCTTGCTGTTGATGCAGTAATCGTTGAAGGAACAGAAGCGGGAGGACATATAGGAGAACTCACTACAATGGCTTTAGTGCCGCAGGTTGTTAATGCAGTGGATATTCCTGTTATTGCTGCCGGAGGGGTTGCTGATGGCAGAGGTCTGGCCGCTATTTTAGCCCTGGGAGCAAAAGGGGTACAGATTGGAACAAGATTTGTTTGTTCCAAAGAATGTACAGCTTCAGATGAATTTAAAAAAGCTATTGTTGGGGCCAGAGATCGAGATGCTGTTGTTACTGGCCGCAGTACAGGGCATCCGGTTAGAAACCTGAAAAATAAACTAACTAAAGAGATTGAGAAAATGGAAAAAGAAGGTGCAGACCCCAAAAAAATAGAAGAATTTGGTTCCGGAAGATTAAGAGATGCGGTTGTTGATGGAAATGTTCAAGAAGGAAGTGTAATGGCCGGGCAGATCTCAGGTCTGATTTCTGAAATTAAAAGTGTAAGCGAAATTTTAGATGAGATTATTCTGGAAGCTGAAAATATTATTAGAAACTCTTATAAAATGATGGAATAATATTTATTAATAATCATAATTAGATAAAAGAGGTGTCAACTTTGATAAACCTTAATGATAAAAAAATCTTAATTACAGGAAGTTCCAGAGGAATTGGAGCCGAAATAGCAAAGAAAATGGCTGCCCTGGGGGCGGAAGTTGTTATAAATTATGCTCATTCTCAGGCAAGAGCCCAAAAGGTAAAAGATGAAATTGAAAAAGCTGATGGAACTGCCCATTTAATTCAGGCAGATGTTAGTAATTTTGAAGAAGCAGCTGATCTTGTTAAAACTGCTTATAAAAAAATGGGTGGCTTAAATGTTCTGATTAATAATGCCGGAATTACCAGAGATAAACTTATTTTAAGAATGAAAGAAGAAGACTGGGATCAGGTATTAGATATTAATTTAAAAGGAGTCTTTAACTGTACTAAAAATGCAGTGAGATATTTACTTAAAGCTGAAAATGGTAAATTGATAAATATTTCTTCTGTAGTAGGTATTAATGGTAATCCAGGTCAGGCTAATTATTCTGCTGCTAAGGCTGGAATAATTGGTTTTACTAAAACTATGGCCAAAGAACTGGCTTCTAAGGGTGTCTGTTCAAATGCAATAGCTCCTGGTTTTATCGATACAGAAATGACCGAGGAGCTAAGTGAAAACATTAAAGAGGGAATAATTGAACAGGTTCCTTTAGCGCGCTTTGGAAAAGCAGAAGAAGTTGCAGATCTGGCATCATTTTTAGCATCAGACAGTGCAAATTACATAAATGGTGAAGTAATTAAAATTGATGGCGGAATGGGAGCTTAGCACCGCCCTCGATGGGCAAGTGCAGAGCCGACCATTCGTATTAAAATGAAGGCTCAGCGAGACGGGCTCAATGCCCTAATGCTAAGTTATCCTTTTTGAAAATAAAAGAGAACTTAGTGAAAGGAGGTGAATGGAGTGGAAAATATCTTAGCAAGAGTTATTGATATTGTAGCAGAAGAATTAGCAGTTGACAGAGATGAAGTTACTGAAGACTCTTCATTTATAGAAGATCTTGGAGCAGATTCCTTAGATGTGGTAGAATTAGTTATGGCATTTGAAGAAGAATTTGATGTAGAAATTCCTGATGAAGATGCAGAAAACATTCGCACAGTTGAGGATGCTGTAAGTTATTTAGAAGATATTCTTTAAGCAATACTAAAGGATGAAGCTCCCTCCCGGGAGTTTTCATCCCTTTTATTTATTTTAATGGATGGTGATATATTAATGGGACAGCTGTTTAATAAGAAAAAAATTGAAGAATTTGAGAAAAGTCTTGATTTGAATTTTAATAATAAACTATTAATCCAGAGGGCTTTAACTCATAAATCTTATCCGAATGAAAACAGGCGGCTTAATTTAAAAGACAATGAACGTTTAGAGTTTTTGGGAGATTCTGTTTTAAGTCTTTCTGTCAGCACTTATATTTTTAAGAAATTTTCTAATTTACCAGAGGGAGAGCTGGCAAAGATGAGGGCAGTTATTGTAAGTGCTCCGATTTTAGCAGAAGTTGCCAAAAGAATTGAACTCGGACAATTTCTTTTCTTGGGAAGAGGAGAAGAAATGACAGGAGGCAGAGAAAGAGATTCAATTTTAGCAGATACCATGGAAGCAATTTTTGGTGCTCTATATCTTGATCAGGGATTTGGTACAGCAGCAGATTTTATACTGGAACTTCTAAAAGTTGATATAATAAATGTAGCAGAGGGTAATCATATCCAGGATTATAAAACCATGCTGCAGGAAGTGGTTCAGGAAAATGGTAATTTACGGCCTGAATATGAAGTAGTTGATGAAGAAGGTCCAGATCATAATAAAACTTTTATAGTTGCTGTAAAATTAAATAAAGATAGTCTTGGTTCCGGCCAGGGATCAAGTAAAAAAGAAGCTGAACAGGAAGCAGCAAAAGTTGCTTTAGATAAATTAAATAAACTTGATTAGTTAATTGGGGGACTGTATAATGTATGCCATAAGAGGAGCAATCAGTGTTCAAAAAAACACTGAGGAGGACATTTTAGAAGCAACAAAAAAAATAATGCAGAGCCTGATGCAGGCTAATAATCTTAAAAAAGACGATTTGATTAGCATTATTACTACAACAACTGATGATCTGACAAAAGTTTATCCCGGCAGAGCATTAAGAGAAATCGGCTATAATTTAACCCCAATCTTATGTATGCAGGAAATGAAGGTTGAAAATAGTAGTCAAAAAATGATAAGATTATTAGTGCATGTTAATGGAAATATAGATAAAAGTCAGGTAAAACATCAATATTTAAAAAAGGCTAAAAATTTAAGGCCTGATTTAGTTGAATAAATATATTTATCAAAGGTGATGAGCAGTCAATGAAAAATGTAGTAGCAATTGATGGCCCGGGTGGAGCAGGAAAAAGTACTATTGCAAAATTACTGGCCCAAAAATTAAATTTTATTCATCTTGATACTGGAGCAATGTACAGGGCTGTAACTCTGGCTGCACTCCGAGAGGATATTGATTTTGATGACCCGGATAAATTAATAAAACTGGCTCAAGAAATTAATATTGAATTTGACCGGAATGGAGAAATCTTTCTTAATGGAGAAAATATAAGTGAGGAAATTAGAACTGCAGAAGTTAATAAATATGTTTCTCAAACAGCGGCTGTTAAAGGAGTGCGTAAAGTTTTAGTAAAAAAACAGCAGCAGCTGGCTCAAAATAATAAGGTAGTGATGGACGGAAGAGATATTACTACTGTGGTTTTACCTGATGCTGAGCATAAATTTTTCTTAACCGCTTCTTTAGAAGAGAGGGCCAGAAGACGTTTTGAGGAGGTCAAATCAAAAAATAAAGATGCAGATTTTGAGAAAATTAAAGCGAGTATTGCCCGCAGAGATAAACTGGATAGTGAGCGGGAACATTCACCACTGAAAAAAGCCGAGGATGCTGTTTTAGTAGATACAACTGATCTAAATATAGATCAGGTTCTTGATAAAATGATAACAATTATTGAAGGTGAATCTCAGTGAAAAATTTTATTTATCAGAGTATTAGATTACTACTGCTGGCCATTTTTAAAATATTTTTTAGAATTAAAGTTAATGGTAAGGAAAATTTACCTGATCAGGGTGGGATAATTGTAATGTCCAATCATATAAGTGCTTTTGATCCCCCACTACTGGCAGCAGTTTTTTCAAGGCCGGTCAGATTTATGGCTAAAAAAGAACTTTTTGAGAATCCACTGCTCAGATTTGTTTTATTTTTAGCAGATGCTTTCCCGGTTGACCGCAGTCGGAATGATATTACTGCAGTTAAAAAGTCACTTAACTTACTGAAAGAGGGAGAGGTTCTCGGTCTTTTTCCGGAAGGTACACGACGTCCGGAAGGAAAACTGGGTAATCCTAAATCAGGCTCGGTAATGCTGGCTGTTAAGAGTGGAGTTCCGATTTTACCTGTCGGAATTAAAAATATTAAGGATCAAGGTCGTATTACAATAAACATTGGGCAGACTTTTACTTTAGAAAAATTTGCTAATAAACGATTGAGCAAAGAAGAAAGAAAAGAAGCTGCTTATTTTATTAAAGATAAAATTCAAAAACAGATAAATTATAAAGAATGATTATTAATAGTTAAGGTTTTTTATTCTTTTTTAAATTTTTTTGAATTTAAAGAAGGATTTTAAGGATTGATAGAGAAAAAAGTTTAAGAGGTACCCTGTTTATTTTTCGGGTATATTGTATTTGTTGGTGTTGTGCTGGAAGGAGGTGAAGGTTCTGGAGGTTATTACAGCAGAAGAGGCTGGATTTTGTTTCGGTGTAGAAAGGGCCATTGATATGGTTCTGGAGGCAGCCAGTGAAAATGATGATTTAAATGTTTATACACTGGGTCCACTAATTCATAATCCTCAGGTTGTTAAGAGATTGGAAAAGAAAAATATTAAAGTCGCCTCTTCACTTGCCGAAATTGACTCTGGAATAATAATTATCCGGTCACACGGAGTAGCTCCAGAGATTATTGAACAGGCAAGAGAAAAAAATCTTAAGATTATTGATGCTACCTGTCCCTATGTCAAAAATGCGCAAAAATATGCCAGACAGCTGGTTGATGAAGGATATCAAACTTTTATATATGGTGATGAAGATCATCCAGAGGTTCAGGGTATTTATGGGGCCAGTGATAAAAAGGCATTTATAATCAGAGAAAAAGAGGATTTAAATTCTGTTGAGCTAAAAGCTAAAGTTGGTTTTGTGGCTCAAACAACAAAATCTCCTGAGTCTTTTCGGGATATAATTAATTTAGTAATCACAGAAGTTAAAGAATTAAAAGTTTTTAACACTATTTGTAATACTACAGATGTACGTCAGTCTTCAGCTAAAAAACTGGCTGAAGATGTAGATATAATGTTTGTAATAGGGGGTCATAATAGTGCTAATACTACCAGGCTGGCAGAAATTTGTGCAGCCACAAACACCCCTACTTATCATATAGAAACAGCCGCTGAAATAAAAAATGAGTGGCTGTCTGGAAAAAATAAAGTTGGAATTACAGCTGGAGCATCGACTCCAGACTGGTTAATAAGGGAGGTTGTTCAGTTAATGAACGAAGAAAAAAAAGAAGTAAATGTTGAGTCAACTGAGAACGTAGAGGAAAAAGAAGAACAGGTTGTAGAGGAGGTAGAGGAGATAGTAGAAGAGACAACAGATGAGACAGTAGAAGAAACTGAAGAAGCAGAAGAAACTGAAGAAACTACAGAAATAAAAGAGGCTGATGACAGTGAGGCAGCTGCTGAATCTGTGGAAGTTGAAGAAGAAGCAGAAGCAGAGGAAGAAGCTGAAGCTGAAGAAGAAGCCGAATTTAAATATAGCGATAATGATATTGCTGATTTAAGAAAAGGTCAGAAAGTTACTGGTACTGTAGTTGAAATCAATGACAATGGTGTTTATGTTGATGTTAATTACAAAACTGATGGTTTTATTCCATTACGCCATTTAAGTCACCGTCCTGTAGAAGATGCTAATGATATAGTTAGTATGGACGAAGAAATTGAAGTAGTTATTTTAACTTT
>JBKHFK010000070.1:0-8103 GCA_046540295.1 Halanaerobium sp. | reverse complement strand
CTGCCCAATTTTTTAAAATATTTTTTACTAGACCTATGAATTTTTATACTTTTTTTACCTCTGGTGGAATGCCCAGTTCTCATTCTTCTTTTGTTTCAGCTCTAGCCATTACAGTCGGCTTAAAACACGGCTTTAGTTCTGACTTATTTGCAGTTGTAACTGTTTTTTCCTTAATTGTCACCTATGATGCCAGTGGGGTTCGCCGGGCAGTAGGCCAGCAGGCTAATGTCTTAAATAATCTGATTAAACATCTTGAAGATAAGAGTTTTACCCATGATAAACAATTGATCAAAGAAGATTTAAAAGAATTAATCGGCCATACTCCCTTTGAAGTATTTGCTGGAGTTCTCCTGGGGGCAATAATTGCTCTATTTAACTGGTATTACCTTTAAATAAAGACTAAAGTTATCATTACAGAAATCTAAACAGAAATCTAAGCTAAATTAAAAGCAACAAAATCCGCCCAATTGATCAGTATGCAGCTGATCTGGACGGATTTTATTATTTACTCAATCCTTGAATTTATTTTACTTTTATTTGCCGCTAATCTTATAAGCTAATATAAATTACTTTAAAGCTGCTTCTATCTCTGCTGCAACTTTTTCTGCTTTAAATCCTAATTCTTCTCCAACTTCCTGACCCTTACCACTTAAACCAAAGCGGTCCAGACCGATTACCAGGCCATCTCTACCAACAAGCTTATACCAGCCGCCTGTTACTCCGGCTTCGACAGCAACTCTTAAGCTTACTTCCGGCAGCTTATGTTTGGCTGCATATTTTTCAAATTTCTCTCTTTCCGGTACTGATACTACTGCCGCTTTGATACCTTTTTCAGCAAGTAGCTCTGCACTCGCTTCAGCCAGGTTAACCTCACTGCCGCTGGCAAAGATCATGGTATCTGCATCCTCAGGTTTGCTGACAAAATAGCCGCCATTGTTAAAGTTATCCATGCCCTGATACTTTTTGATGTGATTTAAGTTCTGTCTGGTTAAAATTAAAGCTGTCGGCTGGTCTGTTGTTTCTAAAGCTTCTACCCAGGCAGCCTTTGCTTCTTCTTCATCTCCTGGTCTTAAGACCTTAAGTCCGGGAATAATTCTTAATGATTCAACATGCTCTATCGGCTGGTGGGTTGGTCCATCTTCACCAACAAAGACTGAATCATGAGTAAAGACATAGATTACAGGCTGTTTCATTAAGGCTGCAAGTCTGATAGCAGGGCGCATATAATCAGCAAAGGTTAAAAAGGTTGCTGCAAATGGTCTTAAACCCTGGTGCAGTGATAAACCATTACTGATGGCTCCCATTGCATGTTCTCTAACTCCAAAGCGGAAGTTGCGGCCTGAATAGTTACCTTTCTGCACCTCTCCATATTCTCCGTTATAGGTTTTAGTTGAAGGTGCTAAATCAGCTGAGCCTCCGACTAAATATGGTACCAGCTCAAAAGCTTTAGTTAAAGCTGCTCCTGCTGATTTTCTGCTTGCTATTGGAGCTTCTATCTCTAAGTCCATAATTTCTTCACTGAGGTCTACAGGCAGTTTTAAGCTCATTGCCTGCTCCCATTCTTTTTTCAGTTCGGGATTGGCCTGAGCCCAGTCCTTAAATTCTGCTTCCCATTCCAGGCGCTGATCCTGCATCTCTGCTGCCCGGGAGCGGAAGAACTCTTTTACCTCATCTGGTACATAGAATTTCTGATCTACTGGCAGACCAAACTTTTCCTTTAAGCCCTTAATCTCTTCTTCTCCTAAAGGTGCACCGTGAGCATCAGCTGTATCCTGCTTATTTGGAGCTCCTAAAGCAATATGAGTTTTGGCCATGATTACTGTTGGTCTTTCTTTATCAGATTTAGCCTGATTAATAGCATCTCTAAGCTGATCGATATTATGTCCATCTACATTTTCTATTACCTGCCAGCCAAAAGCCTTAAAGCGCTCGGCTACTGATTCTGTAAAAGAGAGCTTGGTATTTCCGGCAATAGAAATATTATTATCATCATAGATTGCAATCAACTTATCCAGGCCTAAATGACCGGCAAGTGATGCTGCCTCAGAGGTAAGTCCCTCCATCATACAGCCATCACCCATAATTGTATAGGTGTAGTGGTCTACTATTGTATGTTCTTCGGTGTTGTATTTTGCTCCCAGCATCTTTTCTGCCAGTGCCATTCCGACTGCATTAGAAAAACCCTGTCCTAAAGGTCCGGTTGTTGTTTCTACTCCATCTGTTTCTCCATACTCAGGATGACCTGGAGTTTTAGAATGCAGCTGTCTAAAGTTTTTTAGGTCCTCCATTGAAAGATCAAAACCACTTAAGTGTAAAAATGAGTATAAAAAGGCTGAACCGTGTCCTGCTGACAGGACAAAGCGATCTCGATCCGGCCAGTCTGATCTGGATGCATCTAAATTCATTACTTCACCGAATAATAGGGCACCAATATCAGCACAGCCGATCGGCATTCCTGGATGTCCGGAATTTGCCTTTTCTACAATGTCTGCAGATAATCCTCTTACTGTATTTGCAACTTTTTTTAACAAAATTTATCCCTCCCAGAATTATATAAGCTTTTCTTAATTATTATTTTATATGCAAAATCTTTAAATGTCCAGTCAGACAAATAAATAATTTAAATTTATTAACTGACTTTTTATTAGAGCCACCCAGAGTTATTTTAAGCTTTAAATTAACTCTGAGAGTTGTTTAGCTGGCTCTGTCTCCGTTTTTGATGGTTGTTATAAACAGAAGCTAAATAGATTCCACCCAGAATAAAGACCCCTCCAATCATTGTAGTTACCCTGACTGCTTCATTTAATAATAACCAGGCTAAAAATGTGGTTAAAATAGGTTCTCCCAGTATTGATAAGGAGACAATTGAAGTTGATAAATAACGGACTGCATAATTAAGAATTGAATGACCAATCAGAGTTGGACCGACCGCCAGTGCTAAAAACAACAGATAATTATTTAGACCATGTCCGGTAAAGGGAATTTCAAATAAATAAACACCTATTCCTAAAAATAAAGCCGCATATGTATATAAGATATAGAGGTAGGGAAAATAATCAAGTTTTTTGCGGACCCCCCGGCCTATAAAAAGATAGGAGGAAGCAAATAAAGCTGCCGAAAGGGCCAGAAAATTACCAAAAAGTTTATCTCCCAGCTGATAAAGGTCTCCAATGCTGATTACTGTGCTGCCGATAACAGCCATAACAATTCCAATAACTGCTCCTTCTTTTAAATCTTCTCTGGCAAATAAATACTCCAAAATAATAGTGAATAATGGTTGTAGGGCTACAAAAATAACTGAGTTCGATATATCGGTATATTGGATAGAACTAATCCATAAAATAAAATGAACCGCCAAGAGAAAACCGACCAGCAGAGGTCGGTAATCCAAAAAGTAACGAGCCTTGCTTTTATGTTTAATAAAGAAATAGGGACTTAAAAGCAGTACAGTAAAAAACATTCTGTAAAAGGCAGTTATCAGCGGTGGTGCAGACACTACTTTAATAAGTATTCCAGAGAGTGATAAAAAGAATATTCCTACTGTCAGCAGTATATATATCTTTTTTTTAAATTCCATTTTATCACACCTGCTTTTTAAAATTTAATTTTAATTGCTGTTATTATCTAATTTCTACTTCCTGGCTTAAGTTACTTTCTTCTAAAACTATAAGCTGATCATAATGTTTAAATTCTACTTTATCTCCCGAAATCAGCATATATTTAACCTTATTTTCTTTAACAGTCACTTCAATCTGACTGCCTTTAAAACGAAGTCTAAACTGATACTCATCCCAGCCTTCTGGTAAATGAGGGTGGAAGTATAATTTACCATTAAACATTCTCATCCCGCCAAAACCCTGAACTAAAGAAAGCCAGGTTCCTCCCATACAGGCAGTATGAACCCCCTGATAGGCATTTTCATTATAATCATCCAGATCAAGTCTTGCTGTCTGCATAAAATAATTATATGCCTGATTTTTATAACCAATCTCCGAAGCAATTATGCTATAAATTGCCGGTGAAAGCGAAGAATCATGGGTCGTTTTTGGTTCATAATAATCATAGTTGCGTATTTTTAGATCCCTGCCAAACTGATCTCCAAGCTGCAGCATTAAAAGAATAACATCAGCCTGTTTAATTACCTGATAGCGCCAGATAACCAGTGGATGCCAGTTTTTGACCAGTGGTAATTCGGCTTCAGGGATATTGTCAACCTCAATTGGATTTTTATAGAGGAATGAATCATCCTGTGGTGTGATCTCCAGTTTTTCATCATAGGGAAGATAAATATCCTCTTTAACTTCTTTCATATTTTGAATTTCTTTTTCGGTAAGTTCAATTCTCTCGGCCAGCCTCTTATATTTTTCCGGAGATTTATTTTTGATAATCTCTGCCATTTTAACTGCCGTATCCAGATTGAATTTAGCCATATAATTTGTATAGGCATTATTATTTACACCCGGCTTGTACTCATCCGGACCACAGACAACATTAAAACAGAATTGATTGTCCTTCATCGGGATATAACTTCCCAGGCTGAGCCACATTCTGGCAGTTTCAATTAAAATTTCCAGACCGTAATTTTCTATAAACTCCTGGTCTTTACTTATCTGATAATAGAGATTAACTGCATAGGCAATATCAGCATTGATATGATACTGCACAGTTGAGCCCATAAAAAATCCGGAAGCCTCCTCCCCATTAATTGTTCTCCAGGGGAATAAAACACCATCAAGTTTCATCCTTTTGGCATTTTTGCGCGCTCTATCCAGAGTATTGTATCTAAAAAGCAGCAGATTTCTTGCCACTTCCGGCCGCTGAAAAGCATAAAAGGGAAGTATATAACTTTCTGTATCCCAGAAATAATGTCCTTCATAATGTTCTCCACTGATTCCTTTTGCCGCCACACTGGTCTGACCGTCCTTACCGGTAGCCTGCAGAATATGAAAGGCATTAAACCTAAAGGCCTGCTGTAGTGCATCATCACCATCGATCTTTACATCAACATCCTGCCAGTAACCGGACATAAATTCTACCTGTTCCTCAACTAAGTTCTCAAAACCGGTGATTGAAGCCCTTGCTGCCGAAGCTCTGGCATTGCTGAGGGGGTTTTCACCTTCTTCCTGGCTGTGATTAACACCAACAATTTTATCAATAGTATATTCTTCACCTTCGACTGCACTGATTTCAAAAATCCAGTCGACTCGGTTATTAGAAGAACGTTTTTTAATCTCACAGTTGTCTTTCGAATATTTATCAAGTATATGCTCTGCCACATAGGCTACTTTAAACTCAGTACTTTTAACTTTATGTATTAAGTATCCTGTGTTGGTATCTACTTCACTTTCTATAACCTCTACAGCTTTTTTATCCCTTAGATGGTGATGATTGCTGATATCACCGTTGATAGCAGAGTTAACACTAATTTTACCGGAAAAATTAACTGCTTTAAACTGATATCTGATTGCTCCAACATGTTCTCTGCTTAAAGAAATTAAACGTGTAATTTTTATCTCAACTTTTCTTCCCTGACGGTCCTCCCAGAGTATTTGACGCCTTAAGATTCCCTGCTGTAAATCAAGCTCCCGCTTATAATCTAAAATCTGTCCTTTAAGTAAGTTTAATTTCTCTTCATTTATATATAAGTTAATTTCACTCCAGTCAGCGAGATTAACCATTGTCTGACCATTTTGAGGTAAATTAGGAGCTTCTTCTCCATAAATTATTTCTTCGGAAGCATAAACTCCATTAATGTAAAAACCGGGAGTTGTAGTTTCTTCACTGCCGGGATAATCTTCTTCTAAAGTTCCTCTTAATCCCATATAACCATTGCCCAGAGCAAAAATAGCTTCATTGTGATGATTATGTTCTACTAAAAATTCTTTCTCAGTTATTTTCCAGGCCTGATGTGGATAAATTGCCTCTTTATCCATTTTTCTGGCATGATATGCTCTCAATTATTTTTCCTCCTTAAATTATTTCTTCTCTCACTTTAAGTGAATATACTTCAATATTAATTTCTTTAACATTAATCCCTGTATTATTTTCCAGATGTTCTTTTAAATCAAATCTAAATTTATTGATAAATTTTTTGATTTTTAAACCATAGATGATTTCCAGAGATAAATTAACAAATAAGAGATTATTAATTTCCTCAACTTTTACCTTTTTAAAGGCTGTAATCTGCTGATACTTTTTGATTCGATGTTCAATCAAATCAACCAGAACCCGATTGCTGATACTTAAGTTCCCGTAAAAGCTGAATCTGGGTCTGACAATACTTTTTTCGTGCATTACTGTCTCATTATCTTTTTTAAAAAAGAGTTCTAAAGAGTGGAGTAAATAACCGGAAAAATCCTGCTCAACTTCAATTGTAGGCACCGGAATTACATGTTTACCTTCATTATTTCTAACCGAAAGTGCCTTTTCTATTTCTTCAGGAGATGATATATCTTCAATATCAATATATTTATCTATCCCCCCAAGCTCCAGGCGCTCATTAATTCTTTCGACCATTCCAATTGAAGTTCCCAGAATCAATATTTTATCCTTATCAATTTTTTTTAAGCAGTCCTTAACTTCTTTAGTCTGCTTTTCATCATAAAATAGAGCTCTTCTAATAGCTCCCATTTTACTTTCTTCTCTTTTGGCAGAACTACCTGCCATAATTTTACCGGCATTTATTAAAAGACCATCATCAACTATTAATGGAATCTGATACTTATTTGCCAGCAAAACTGCCCGATGACTCTTTCCTGTTCCACTGGGTCCAACAAGAGCATATACTTTCATAATTTTAAAAATACCTTCTTTCTTTAAAATATAAATAATTGACCTCAGGTTGATTATATATTTATTTAATGATAATTTCAATTTTTTATAAAAAATGATTAAAATACAGCTTTTACGGAATCCCTGATGATTAACTCAGGTGTAAATAAAATCTGTTTTTTCTTTAAATCCTGATTTTCAATTATTTTGATCAATAATTCAACTGCTTTTTCTCCCTTTTCCAGGCCATTATTTTTTACAGTTGTCAGCGCCGGCTCAATATACTCTCCCAGTTTTATGGAATCAAAAGCAGTTAAAGAAAGGTCTGCGGGTATTTTGATCCCGGCCTCTTTCAGCGCTCTGATAACACCCAGAGCCATTAAATCATTGGCTGCAAAGACTGCCGTGATTTCCGGATGCTCTTTTATCAAATTTTTGGCTTTTAAATAGGATCCCTTTTCGGTGAAATCAGCTTCTAAAATCCAGTTTTTGTTGATTTTAATTTTATTTTCCCTTAAAGCCCGGTAATATCCTTCCAGTCTGGACCTGCCGGCCACTAAATCCAGAGGCCCGGTAATGGTGGCTATTTTTTGATGGCCATTTTTAATTAAATAATTTACAGCCTGATAGGCTCCCAGCTGATTATCTGTGTCAACCCAGGCTGTATCATCAGCTGTCATCGGATTTCCATTAAAAACAAAGGGTATTTTATTTTCTTTAAGATATTTAATTCGCGGATCATTATAAAGTGGCTCTGTCAGAATAACACCATCAACATTAAGCTTTTGATTGATTTCTTTAAAAGAATTAAATTTACCATTTTTAACCGGAGGCATTGTCAGGCTGTACCCCTGCTGATAGGCTTTATTATTGACTCCGTGCAGAAATTCCAAAAAAAATGGATCAGAAACTGAGCGGGGGGCTGAAGGTAGAATAACTGCAATAATTTTTGTGTTTTTTTCTGCCAGAGCCTGAGCAACTTTGTTGGGCTGATAATTATATCTGCCTGCAATTTTTAGTATTTTATTTTTAGTTTCTTCTTTAACCCGGCTGTCATTTTTTAAAGCTCTGGAAACAGTTGATTTTGAGACTCCAGCCAATTTTGCTATATCAGACATCTTAATATCCATTTACTTTTCACCACTCTTTTGTTTTTGCAACCGGTTGCAAAATAGTTAAAAAAATAATCTATTAAAATAATAGCATTATATTTTTTGTTTGTAAAGATTTTTTTAAAAATAGCTTAAAATAATCTTTAAAACAGGAGATAGGTTTAATTATCTCCTGTTTAGAAGCAAATCTATTCTGCTGTAATTATTGTACCAGCCTGAC
>JBKHFK010000069.1:0-8114 GCA_046540295.1 Halanaerobium sp. | reverse complement strand
AAAGCATAAAAAACACTAAAAGAAAAAATATGACATCAATCATAGGAATAATATTGATTGTACTTTTTTTCTTAAGAGTAGTTTTGAACATCACTGTCACCTCTATTACTGCTAACAACATCTACAATTTCAACCATACTTAAATTCATCTGATGAGCACGTCTTTCTACTTTATGTGCAAAATATGAATAAAAAATAGCAGTTGGAATGGCAATAATCAGTCCTAAAGCTGTACTGATCAGAGCTGCAGCAATTCCAGAACTTATCTGGGCTGGATTGGCTGCACCAGCAGCTGTTCCCAGAATATTAAAACTGCTGATAATTCCAATTACTGTTCCTAAAAGTCCAAGTAAAGGAGAAATCATAGCCACAACATCCAGAATCGGCAGATGTCGCTCCATTTTTTTGATTTCATCTTCTCCTACAGCCTGTAAAACTTCCCGCAGACGAGAAGGGTCTTCACTGTTATGAGCCAGGGCTGTTGAGAGAAGTTTTGCATTGGTGCTCTTTTTTCCTTTCAATTCATTTAAAGCACTTAAAATATCTCCTTCTTCAACTAAAATTTCAATTCTCTTAATTAATCTAAAGTTATTATCATTATTTCTATAAAAGAAAATAGTTTTTTCAATTATTACAGCCAGACTAAAAACCGACGCAATTAAAAGTGGTATAGTCATCGGTCCACCTAATGTCAACAAATTCCAGATACGAGTTAAATCCAATCCAATCACTCCTCTTAAATCTAATATTTAATAAGTATTTCTACACTAATTTTAAATTTCCATATAAAGATTGATAATTCTTTAAATTAATTTGAGATCTTAAAAATTAATTTAAACAAAGTTCCATTTCCATTACTTTCAACTTTAATTTCAGCCTGATGAGCTTCCATTAATTCCTTTGTAACTGCCAGTCTAATTATATAAATTTCTCTGTTTAATTTTAGATCTAAACTAATATTCTTTTCTTTTAATAAATTATCCTGCTGCTTAATAACTTTTTTAATAATAGGTGTTAAATTGAGCTTTTCTTTTTTTAAATTAAAGACCTTATTTTGAGCATCAGCAAACTCATTCAATTTTTCAATTAAAATTGTCATTCTTTCCGTTTCTTCCTGCATTTCTCTAATGCTTTCCTGATCTACTTTAATCTTTTTGTCCTCTATTGCTTCTAAATATCCTTTAATTGTAGTGAGCGGAGTTCTTAATTCATGGGCCAGATCGGAAGTTGATTCTTTTCTTATTTTCTCCAGCTTGAAAAGTTTTTGACTCATCAAATTAAAAGCATTAAACAGTTCTGTTAATTCGTCATCTCCTTTACTTTTAATATTCTGCTGATAATTTACCTGAGCAAGATCCAGGGCTGCATTTTTCAATTTGATTAAAGGCTCGGTAATTTTTCTTGATAAAATATAGGATAGAAAAATAACTATAAAAATTACAATCAGGGCACTAAAAATTATTGCTCGATAGATGTTCCTTATTTTAAATTATGTTCTTGTTAGCTGACAGTTCTGGTCATTTTTTTAACTATAATTTCTTTGGGGTATATTTTAAATTCTCCATCATTGAGAAAAATTATATTTGCTTTATCTTTATTACTGCTGCATCTTAAAATAGCATTAATTCTAGTCAGTAATTCCCGAGGCTAAATGGTTTAGTAAGATAATCTTATGCTTCAAAAATTTCGTATTCATCCTGCAGATAACTTTTTAAAATTTTTCTTATTTTATTTTCATCTTCAACTACCAATATTTTTTCCATGCTGCCACCTCAAATTGCAAATCAGCTATTCTTAAACCAGACTATTAAATAGTCCCTAGCTATTATCTATTATATAACTTAACCCATGTATAACACAAGTTAAAATAAGATTAAAAATAAAAAAATCTGTCTACCAGAGTGGCAGACAGATAAAATTTCTATCTCGGTTCTACAATCAGTTTAATTGCAGTTCTTTCCTCCCCATCAATTTCAATATCTGTGAAAGCAGGAATACAGATTAAATCAATTCCACTCGGAGCTACAAATCCTCTTGCAATTGCTACTGCTTTTACTCCCTGATTAAGAGCTCCCGCCCCAATAGCCTGCAGTTCTGCATTTCCATTTTCTCTGAGAACACCGGCCAGAGCTCCAGCAACTTTGTTAGGACTAGAACTAGATGATACTTTTAATACTTCCATCTTCATCCATTACCTCCTTGATTAATTAATATATTATTTCCCTCTATATAATATATTAGTCATATATGAAATAAATTCCTGCTTTTTTTAGAAAAAATTATAAATTGTTCTTCTTAATCTCCATAATCTGCTTAACTGAATTATTTTTTTGCCCAATTTTGATTAAGCAGGCTTCAATTTTTACTTCTCCAGTACCCACTTCATATCTAACAGGTAGAGAATTTTTCATCTTTTCTACCATTTTTTCCGGTTTCATTCCCAATATAGAATCAACTGCTCCAGTTAAACCAGCATCGGTAATATAGGCTGTACCTTCAGGAAAAATCTGAGCATCATTTGTCTGTACATGGGTATGTGTACCAATAACTGCAGTTACCATACCATCTACAGCTCTGGCAAAAGCCATTTTTTCTCCTGTTGCCTCTGCATGAAAATCAACCAGAATAATATCTGAATCTTCAATTTGAGGATATAATTCCATAAATTTATGATAGGGAGAATCAGATCCCTGCATATAAACCTGTCCGATTAAATTAACAACAGTTAATTTTTTCGAATTAATTTCTAAACTCTGCCAGCCCCGCCCCGGATTATTTTCTGGAAAATTAAGGGGACGAATAAGATTTGGATCCTGGTCAATAAATTTAAAAATATCTTTATTATCCCAGGTATGATTGCCCATTGTAAAAAAATCTATACCATAATCATAAAGTTCCTGAGCAACTTTTTTAGTTATACCAAAACCACCAGCAGAATTTTCTCCATTAGCAATCACAAAATCAATATTATATTCTGCAATTAGATCCTTAAGGAAAATTCTGACTGCACGCCTGCCGGCTCTACCTACAATATCTCCAACAAATAAAATATTCATAAAAGCTCTCCTAGTTGATAATATGAATTTATTAAAGGCTCCTCAGAGAGGAGCCTGTTAATTTCAGAATTAATTATTTTTATTTAGCATAATCCACTACTCTGGTTTCACGAATAATAACAACTTTAATCTGTCCAGGGTAGTCGAGATTTTTTTCGATTTTCTTAGTAATATCTCTAACCATTTTAGTACTTTCGATATCATTAATCTTATCAGGTTCAACAATAACTCTAATTTCTCTTCCTGCCTGAATGGCATAGGCTTTTTCTACACCTTTAAAGGACTCACCAATTTCTTCTAATTCTTCAAGTCTCTTAATATAAGACTCTAATGTTTCTTTTCGAGCTCCTGGTCTTGCTGCTGAAATTGCATCAGCTGCTGCAACTAAAACTGCTTCTACTGATTTAAATTCAACATCATTATGATGAGCTTCAATTGTATGAAGTACCTTTTCACTTTCACCATATTTTCTTGCAGTATCCACACCAATATTAACATGAGTTCCTTCCATATCATGATCTATTGCCTTACCAATATCATGTAGAAGTCCTCCACGTCTTGCAAGTGTAACATCTGCACCCAGTTCAGCAGCCATGATGCTTGCTAAATAGGATACTTCCATAGAGTGCTGTAATACATTCTGTCCATAACTTGTTCTGAATTTAAGTCTTCCTAAGAGTTTGACCAGTTCAGGATTCAAACCATGTACACCAGTATCAAATGTTGCCTGTTCACCAATTTCTTTAATGTGCTGATCTAATTCCTTTTCAGCCTTTTCAACCATTTCTTCAATTCTGGCTGGATGAATTCGACCATCAACAATTAATTTTTCTAAAGCAATTCGTGCAATTTCGCGCCTGATTGGATCAAAACCAGATATAACAACTGCCTCAGGAGTATCATCAATAATTAAGTCAATTCCAGTTAAACTCTCTAAGGTTCTAATATTTCTTCCTTCACGACCGATAATTCGACCCTTCATATCATCATTTGGAAGATTAACAACAGATACAGTTGATTCAGTTACATGATCCGCTGCAGACCGCTGGATTGCAAGAGAAATAATTTCCCTAGCTTTTTTCTCAGATTCTTCCTTTGCCTGAGCTTCTTTTTCTTTAATCATTTTTGCATATTCATGATCAAGCTCAGATTCTACCTTATTTAAAAGATATTCTTTTGCTTCACTTTCTGAGAAACTAGAGATCATTTCTAATTTTTCTTTCTGCTCTTTTCTAATTTCCTCAATTTCCTCTTCAGCTTTTGTCAGATTTTTATCTCGATCCTTAATGCTCTGTTCTTTACGCTCTAAGTTTTCAGCTTTGCGATCAAGATTTTCTTCTTTTTTCATCAATCTATTTTCTAACTTCTGCAGCTCATCTCTTCTTTTTTGACTTTCTTTATTTGCTTCTTCACGAATCTGATGAGCATCTTCTTTAGCTTCAAGAGTAATTTCTTTTTTCTTTGCCTTGGCATCTCTTTCTGCATCTTGGATAATCTTTTCTGCTTCTTCTTCTGCAGACTGCATACGTGCTTTTGCAATATATTTTCTAATTAAATACCCAATTACAATTCCGAGAGGTAGGGCTATTATAAAATAAAATACACCTCCAGTAATAATATTCACCCCCTGTCTTATATTCAATTTTTTAATTTTTAATTTATATTTTCTAATAATATTTTAACTTTTTTCGCTCCTTATGTCAAGAAAAGTCTATAAACTGGTATATAAAGGAAAAAGCCTGCCGGAAGCAGGCTTTTTAAGATCTTAATTTATTTATCTGTTATCTGATATATTAATTCATAGGAAAAACCCTTATTGGCAAGATAATTTTTCAATTTATAACTGGAACTATTCTCTTCTGTCCGCCTGCGCAGCCATTTATCTTTAAGATATTCAGCCATTTCCTGTTCTTCCTGATTACTTAAATACTGATCTAAAGCTGTATTGATAATCTGCTGGTTTAGACCTTTATTTTTAAGTTCTTTATATATTAGTTTTCTGCCGCGGGGATGATGTTTTTTCCTTGATCTAATCCACATTTCGGCAAAACGCTCTTCATTTAAATAATCTTTTTCTAATAAAAAGTCGACTACTGCTTTAATAATTTCCTCAGTAAAATCTTTTTTTCGCAGACGATCCTCAATTTCTTTAATAGTTCTTTCTCTATAGCTTAACAATTTAAATGCTTTATTGCGTGCTTTAGAAAATTCCTCTTTATCAATTTGATCCATTGTGGATTATTCCTCTTCCTTTTCTTTTCCTTCTTCATTTTCTTCAACTTCGCCTTCTTTTAAACCTACTTTAACTCTAATTTTATTATCTATCTCTTCCATTACTTCCGGGTTATCCTGCAGAAAATCTTTTGAATTTTCTCTACCCTGACCCAGCCGCACATCACCATAAGAATACCAGGAGCCGGCCCGATCAATAATACCAATTTCCTCACCCAGATCAAGAATACAGCCGGATTGAGAAATACCGGTTCCATACATTATATCAAACTGACAATTTCTAAAAGGTGCTGCTACCTTGTTTTTAACCACTTTAACTTTGGCAGTACTACCAATCATCTTATCTCCATCTTTAATTGTCTGTGATCTTCTCATTTCTATTCTAACAGAAGAATAAAACTTAAGAGCACGACCACCAGGAGTTGTCTCCGGATTTCCAAACATAACTCCAATTTTTTCTCTGATTTGATTAATAAAAATTACTGCTGCTTTTGATTTACTGATCGCTCCAGATAATTTACGCATAGCCTGAGACATCAGTCGGGCCTGCAGACCCATATGAGAATCTCCCATATCACCCTCTAATTCTGCTTTTGGTACTAAAGCTGCTACTGAGTCAATAACTACCAGATCTACAGCATTACTGCGGACAAGTGCTTCGCCAATCTCTAAAGCCTCTTCTCCACTGTCCGGTTGTGAAATTAAAAGATTATCGATATTTACACCTAAATTTTTCGCATATTTAGGATCTAAAGCATGTTCAGCATCAATAAAAGCCGCAATACCATCCATTTTTTGAGCTTCTGCAATAATATGCAGAGCTAAAGTTGTTTTACCGGATGACTCATTTCCATAGAGTTCAATGATTCTACCTTTTGGAATACCTCCAATACCTAAAGCCAAATCCAGCGGCAGAGCACCGGTTGGAATAGCCTCTACATTTAATTTTTGTGAATCTCCAAGCCGCATAATTGAGCCTTTGCCAAACTGTTTTTCAATTCTCTTTACCGCTTTATCAAGCGCTTTTTCTTTATCACTAGTTGCCAAGTTTATCTTCCTCCCCAGATTTATTTTAACTGCAATTTTTGTCTTTAAATATATTATAGAACAGATGTTTAATTAATGCAAGGGCTAATTTCTATTTAATGGAAAATAATTCAATATATTCTGGTCCTTCAGCCTTTAATTTGCTCTGATAAAGGCTGATACTTTTTATTCGAGCATAAATATTTACAAAATACTGCTGGCGAAATTCTGATCTTATTTTAAAAGCTTCTCTTTTGCTGCGTCCAAGAGTTAGATGTGGTATATAATTTCTTTCATCTTTTTCAAAACCAAATTGAAGCAGCTCTTCTTCCAATCTTTGGTGCAGATCAACCAGCAGTTTTTTTCCTCGATCAATACCCAGATAAATCACTTTTGCTCTGTCAGAATCTGGAAAAGCAGCAAGTTTTGAAAATTGCACGTATTTATTTTTTTCTTTAAAATCAATGTTTTTAAGAGCAGTGATTAATTTTCCTTTTTCATCAGCCGAACTTTCTCCAATAAATTTAAGAGTCAGATGCCATTTATCTTCTTCTACCCATTTGATATCATTTTTAATTTTATATTTTAAAATCTTCACTTTGTTTCTTATTAGCTTTTTACTCCGCGAATTAATATCAACTGCTATAAATAATCTCATCTTAACACCCTTAATTAATATTAAGTTCACTTTCTACACGATCTAAAAGTTCTCTCGCTTCCTCATAATCATCATTTATATGCAGAGCCCTTCTCAATTCAGCTCTTGCAGCTTCCATCATATCAGCTCCATAATAAGCTCGACCCAGATAATATCTGCTTTCTGCATAATCTGGATTATTTTCTACAGCCAGAGAAAATCTTGAAATAGCACGATAATATTCTTCTCTTTCCAGATGAATTTTACCTTCCCCGAGATAAGCTTCTACATAATTCGGATTATATTTTAGGGACTCGGTGTAATAATTTAAAGCCTGATTTAAATTTCCTTTTTCAGTTTCCACTTTAGCTAAAAGATAATAGCCATAGTAAGAATTTTTATTTATTTCAACAGCTTTATTTAAAGCTGTTTCAGCCTCATTATAATTTTCCAGTTCAATATAACTTTCTCCCAGACCAATATAGTAAGGAGCAAAATCCTCTTTATTTTCAATTCCCTGATTAAAGATTGAAACTGCAGAATTGTAATCATCTAAATCCTGATATAAATTTCCAAGGTTTAAATAAAGTGAAGATTGAGATCCATTTAAATCTAAAGCTGCCTCATAATATTCTACCGCCTGATCTAAATCATCCTCTTTTTCTTTAATTTTAGCAAGATTTAAATAATCGTCCGCAACAGCATCAGTATCAATTATTTCTAAATACATTTCTTCAGCCTTTGTTAGTTCATCGTTTTCTAAATAGGCGTAGGCCAGATCTCTCTTAAAAATTATGCTTTTCATACCAAGTTCTTCTGCATTTTTTAAATATTTTAATGCTTCTTCAAAATCCGCACTATCAAATCGATTATTTTTATTTAAAAACAGCTGGCCTATCTGCCAGTTTAAATTACCACTTTGAAATCCAAGCTCATCCATTTTATCTAAATAATCAACAGCCTTGGAAGTCTGATATCTATTAATCGCAGTCATGGTTGAATAATAAAGTGCACTAAATTCCAGTCCCTCATCCAGTTCCTCACCTGCAAGTACTTTATTAAATTTTTCTTCTGCCAGAGCATAATTTTCCGCATTATAGTCATTTAAAGCTTCAGTAAAGATTTCAGCTGCTGTTTTTTCCTCTTCTACTTCTGCTGTTTCC
>JBKHFK010000068.1:0-8307 GCA_046540295.1 Halanaerobium sp. | reverse complement strand
CGGTTCAACCCCCTAAATATGGAGAATATGTTTGTTAAGCTCGCTCATTCTTAGTTTCTCATTTTTTCTTTTATGCCAGTACTGGTTCAGCAACTATTTTTTCTGCTTTAGCCAGTTCATAAAATTTTGCTGGTGGCATATCATTAAGACTGCCATGACGGTATCTATTATTATAATAATTCATATACTCGCTGACTTTTTTGTAGGCATCAATAAAGCTGCTGAATTCATTGATTGAATAACAATCTTTTTCTAAAACCGAATGAAATGATTCTATATGGGCATTCATATTAGGAGTTCTAACTGGAATTCTCTGATGCTCTACGCCCAGTTTTTCACAGGTGTCTCCAAATAATTTAGAGACAAATTGTGGTCCATTATCTGTTCTAATTTTAGGCAGCTTCATCCCTTTATACAGCTTTCTTTTATTTAAAGCAGCCTTTAATACTCTGCAGGTATCTTTAGCTTTACAGCTTAGTCCCAGGTGATAGTCAATAACAGTCTTATCAAAGACATCAATTACTGACATCTGGAAAAAGAACTGATCTGTTCCATCTATGTAGCCGTATTTCAAGTCCATCTGCCAGAGTTGATTTGGGTCTGTGATTTCTTCCTGTTTTGCAATCTTTTTAGGTCTAATTTTTTTGATCTTTCGTTGCGGTCTTAATATATCCAATTCTTTGCATAATCTATAAACCTTTTTCTTGTTAATTTTTAACCTGTAATCTTCTTTTAAATAGTCTGTAAGTTTCCTGTAACCATAAGAAAAGCCATCACCTGCAATCAGCTCTAAGAGCCATTCTTTAATCTGTTCATCAGATATTTTTTCACATGATTCAGTTAGAGAATAACCAGGAACAGGTCTTCCTTGAGGATTATTGGAATTGCTGCTATTAGTACTTTCACTCTCAGTTTTTCTATTTATATTACTGTAGTAAGTGGAGGAATTAAGCCCAACAAAGTCTAATACAATAGAGGTTTTATATCCTTTATTTATCCACTTTGATGCAATCTGAACTTTGAGGGCTATCGGGGGTTTACTTTATCTCGTAACTCCCTTAAAATCGCTAATTCTAGTTCTTTTTCTGCTACAATTTTTTTGAGTTTATCATTTTCATCGCTCATTTTATCAAGTCTATTTTCAATCTCTTTCATTTTCTTTTTTTCATCTTTAGGAAGAGATCTAACTGAACCTGTTTCTTTAGCTTTTTTGATCCAGCCGTAGACAGTGTGCTTGGAAATATTATGTCGTCTTGCAACAAGAGATGTATTACCTATTTCGCGACATTCTTTTACAATTTGTTCTTTAGTTTCATCAGAATATTTTCTTTTTGCCATTGGTGTTTCCCCCTTGTAATTAGAGTATATCACTTTCAAACTTTTTCTCCAATTCTGTTAGGGGGCTATACAGCTAAATTCTGGGCATCTCAAACTTTTTAAATAACTGGTCAGATATCAGTTTTCTTTTTCTGATATTCTGGAAATAATTATGCAAACTATTAAAATTAAACTAAATTAGTAAAGGAGCGAAAATAATGAACTTTGAAGAACAGGAAGCAGTTGAATATGACAGCTGGTATCAAACAAAAATGGGAAGTTTTGTCGACGAGGTAGAAACTGAGGCAGCTTTTGACTTATTTCAACCTGAAGCGGGAGAAAAAATACTTGATATCGGCTGTGGAACAGGTAACTTTAGTATTAAATTAGCTAAAAAAGGCTGTCAGGTAACAGGAATAGATATTTCTCAGCCAATGTTGGATAAAGCTGCTGAGAAAGCTGAAAAGTTAAATTTAGATATTAACTTTAAAAAAGGTAATGCACTTAATCTAGAATTTGAGGATGATCACTTTGATTCAGTCTTTTCGATGGCAGCAGTCGAATTTATAAAAGATCTTGAATCAGCATTTGCAGAAATGAAGCGGGTAGTTAAACCGGGTGGAAAAATATTACTGGGAACAATTAGAAAAGATTCTGACTGGGGTCGACTTTATCAAAAGCAGGCAGAAAAAGATGATTCAATCTTCAGTGATGCAATTTTTAGAAATCCTGAAGACTTTAAAGGACTAGATAAAGATAATCTAATCAAAGTAAAAGAATGTCTTTTTATTCCACCTGATTTGCCTGAGGAAAAAATAAATTGGGAGCAGGAAAATAGACTGGCTCAAAAAAAGAATGGAGGCTTTATCTGTGGGTTATGGGAAATCAAATAATCTCCTGTCAAATTAGTTTTTATCCTTTAAATACTAAAAAAGTTAATGAAAAAGTAAAAAAGGTTATTAATATAATTAAGGCAAGCAAATTAGAATATGAGAGTAATCCTTTATCGACTATTGTTTACGGGGAAGCAGATAAAGTTTATTCACTGCTGGAAGAAATAACTATAAAGATGAATGAGGATAACAGCGAATTTTCAATGTCGATTAATATCTCAAACAGCTGTGGCTGTGATCTTTAAATATCAGCTGTCTTACTAAGTTTAATTTTGCCAATTTAAGAGCTCTTTTCTCTAAAATAAGAACACTATTTTAAGATTAGATATTCAAGGATTGATAAAAATTGTTTACTTCCTAAATCGTTTTATGTTACAATAATATTGTTATTCATATAAAATTCTAAGGAGATAACTATAGACAATAATTATTAAATAAAGAGATAAGGAGAATTTAAATGGAAAAGGTTAAACTTGATCTGGAAAAATACGCGTCACTTTCTCGACAGGCAGCAGCAGAAGGCTGTGTGCTTTTAAGAAATGAAAAAGAGGCACTGCCAATTAAAAAGGGAGAAAAGGTGTCTGTTTTTGGTAGAATTCAATTTGATTATTATAAGAGCGGTACCGGTTCTGGGGGGCTGGTTAATACTGAATATGTAGTCGGTATTTTAGATGCCTTAAAACTCAACGAGGAGATTGAACTTAATCAGGAGCTGATCGATACATATAATGAGTGGCTTGAAGATAATCCCTTTGATCACGGTGAGGGCTGGGCTCAGGAACCATGGAGCCAAAAAGAGATGCCGGTCAGTGATGAACTTGCTCAAAAGTCAGCAGCTGAATCAGATCTGGCAGTTATTATTCTCGGCCGGACAGCAGGAGAGGACAGAGATAACTCAGCTGCTGAAGGAAGTTACCTTTTAACAGAGACTGAAGAAGAGATGCTGGCCAGTGTAACTAAGGCCTTTGATAGAGTTGCTGTAGTTTTAAATGTGGGTAATATAATCGATATGAAGTGGGTTGAAAAATATCAGCCCGAGGCAGTACTTTATGCCTGGCATGGAGGTATGGAAGGTGGTAATGGAACTGTAGATGTGCTGACTGGAAAAGTAAATCCCTCCGGTAAGCTCAGTGATACCATTGCTTATGATATTTCAGATTATCCTTCTATGGATGATTTCGGTAATAAAGACACTTTAATTTATAAAGAAGATATTTATGTAGGTTACAGATATTTTGAAACAGCAGCTAAAGACAGGGTGCTCTACCCCTTTGGCTATGGCTTATCCTATACAGAATTTGAAATAGAGCTTCTTAACTTTGCTGAAAGTAAAGATTCACTTACAGTAGAAGTTGAGGTCAAAAATACAGGTGATAAAGCCGGTAAAGAAGTAGTACAGGTCTATGCCAGTGCTCCTCTGGGCCAGCTCGGTAAGCCTGCCCGCACTTTAGAAGCCTTTGCCAAGACTGAATTACTTAAGCCGGGTCAGAGTCAGAAACTGAGCTTAAGCTTTAGTAAAAAACAGCTGGCTTCCTATGATGACAGCGGTATCACCGGACATAAATCTTCTTATCTGCTGGAAGCTGGTGAATATAAAATATATGCTGGCAGTGATGTGCGCAGGGCTGAGCTGGCCGGCAGCTTTACTATTGACACTCTGGAGCTAACAGAAGAACTGAAAGAAGCCTGTGCCCCAATAGAGCCTTTTAAACGCTTAAAGGTTGAGGCAGATGGGACAATGACTGAAGAAGAAGTTCCCCGGAGAACTGTAGATTTAGATCAGCGGATAGCTGCTCAGCGGCCGGAAGCAATTCCCTATACAGGTGATCAGGGAATCAAGCTGAAAGATGTTTTTGAGAATCAGGCTTCCTTAGAAGATTTTATCGCTCAGCTGAGTGACGAGGATCTGGCCTGTCTGATCCGCGGGGAAGGAATGAGTTCTCCTCGAGTAACTCCCGGTACTGCAGCAGCCTTTGGCGGGGTGAGTGAGAATCTTGTTGACTTTGGAATTCCTGCTGCCGCTGCTGCTGATGGGCCTTCTGGAATTCGGATGGACTGCGGCACAACTGCTTTTAGTCTGCCAAACGGTACCTCCTTAGCCTGTACCTTTAATCTGGATTTAGTAGAGAATCTATTTGATCTGATGGGCCAGGAGCTCTATACAAATCGAATTGAAACCCTCTTAGGACCGGGCATGAATATCCACCGGACACCTTTAAACGGACGTAATTTTGAATATTTTTCTGAGGATCCTCTTTTAACCGGTAAGATGGCTGCAGCACAGCTTAGAGCAATGAACAAATATAAGGTTACTGGAACAATCAAGCATTATGCTGCCAATAATCAGGAAGCTCACCGCCATGATGTCAATGCTGTTGTCTCCGAAAGAGCTTTAAGAGAAATTTACCTCAGGGGCTTTAAAATAGCAGTTGAAGAAGGTGAAGCAGCCTCCATTATGTCTACCTATGGTGGCTTAAATGGAATCTGGACTGCCGGTAATTTCGATCTGCTGACTACAATCCTGCGGGAAGAATGGGATTTTGAGGGGATTGTGATGACCGACTGGTGGGCCAGAATCAATGAAGAAGGTAAAAAGGCCAGAAAGGGAAATACTATTCCCATGGTTCGAGCCCAGAATGATTTATATATGGTCTGTGAGAATCCTGAAGAAAATAGTGCTCAGGATAATACCTTAGAAGGCCTGAAAAAAGGAAAAATAACCAGAGGAGAACTGCAGCGTAATGCAGCAAATATTTTGAAATTCATAATGAATTCAGCTGTGATGGAAAGAGAACTCAGTGGTCCAGGGGAAGAATTAGCTGCAGCAGAGAGTGCGGATGTACCGGGAAATGTAATGGAATATTATGATTTATCTGAGCTGGATACTATTGATCTCTCAGAGGTAGATACTTCTAAGGGAGAATCAGTGGTCTTTGGCATCATCAGAGATCAAAAGGGAATTTATAAACTGAAGCTCGAAATGAAAGCCAGTGGTGGTGAACACGCTCAGGTTCCTGTCTCTTTATTTTTAAATAACAAATTAGATTCAACCATTACTTTAAATGGTACCGGAGAATGGAAAACATTAGAAAAAGAGTTAAATCTCTGGAGTAAAAATAATTACCTTAAACTTTATTTTGCTCAGAGTGGAATAAAGCTTGGTAAAATGACTCTTGAATTTGAAAAAGAAGTTGAGTCAGATTAATTTTAAAGTTAAAAGTTAAACAGTAGATTGTATAAAAGATAAAGGCACCTGCTTAAAAACAGGTGCCTTCATAATTTAAGCTCAGACATTTCCCATATGAACATATTTGAGTCCGGCTTTTTCTCCGATAGATTTTGCCATTTTAATTGTTTCTATTGGAGTTCTGGATTTATCCTGCATTTTCCAGCCTGGATAAAAACGGCTTACATGCCAGGCAACTTCGCTGCCTAATTGTTCTGCAATAAATTGGGCTATTTCTTCTAACTGCTCTTTTTTATCATTTAAATCTGGTATGACAAGAGTGGTCACCTCAAGGTGGACTCCAGCCTGATAAAGATACTTTAGATTTTCTTTAATCGGATTTAAGCGGGAACCTGTGTATTTTTTATATAATTCCGCGGGCCCTTTATAATCAATATTTGCTGCATCAAGATAAGGAATTATTTCATCCAGAGTTTCTTTAGTCATATATCCGTTGCTGACCCAGACATTTTTTAGTCCCTTTTTATGAGCAATCTTCATAGTGTCTAGTGCATATTCCAGGAAAATTGTTGGTTCAGTATAGGTATAGGCTATTGACTTACAGTTGTTATTCAGTGCCTGCTCAACCACATCTTCTGGAGGTAGATTTCTACCATTTACAGCTTTATTCGGATCTGGACTCTGAGATATTCTCCAGTTCTGGCACCAGCTGCACTTCATATTACAACCTTCAGTACCGATTGAAAAGGCCTTTGTATGTGGAAGAAAATGATAGAGGGGTTTTTTCTCAATAGGATCAATATTAGCAGCAACTGTCTTTCCGTAATTAAGAGCATAAAGCACTCCAGCTTGATTTTCTCTTACTCGACAGAGACCTCTAGTTCCTTCTTTAATCACACATCTGTGGCTGCAGACAGCACATTTAACCTTCTGATCATCCAATTTCTCATAAAGCATTGCTTCTTTCATATTTAATCACCTCAGAAATTATAATTGACTGTTAAATATAAGGAGCTTATAAAGTCAAGTGATCACAATTTTATTTTATCAAAGATTTAATGGGATTACTAGATTTTTAGTTTGCAGTGTTTCTTAAAAATTTACAATTTTTGCTTTGGACCTGTTTTTAATTTAAGAAGTCTAGCAAGAATCAAAATGAAAAAGAAAAGGCACCTGATTAGCAGGTGCCTGGATAGTTTAATTTTGCAGGTTAGCGTGCATATTCACCTTTTAAAAGAGCTTTCTGCAGTACATGACCTTCCATTGCCTTGAGCAGTGTTTCCTTGTCAGCACCAGCTTCTAAATCAAGCTGAGCATCTAAAGCATAAACATAGAATCTGTAGGTGTGAACACCACTGGGTGGGGCCGGCCCCCTATAACCTAATTCCTTAAAATCATTTTTACCCTGTGAGGCTCCATTGAGTCCTTTGACATTTTCTTTTCTTTCAATGTTTTTTGAAATTTGACTGAGATCTGCCGGAATATTCCAGATCAGCCAGTGGGTAAAAGTTCCCGCTGGAGCATCTGGATCATCAACGATAAGAGCCAGAGTTTCAGCTTCTGCAGGAATATTTTCAATTATCAGCGGAGGAGAGATATCTCTTCCATCTGCTGTATACTCGGCCGGAATAAAACCACCGTCTTCAAAGGCAGATTTAATAACCAGTTTCTTTTCCATAAATTTAAGCCTCCTTTCCTGAAATTTAAAATTTATCAAATCTTTTAATCTCTATATTTGGTACTGATAGACCTTTATTTCAATTATATAATAGCAAAAAATAATCAGAAATTAAAGAGAAAAATTGTAAATGAATTTATAATTAATTTATAAACCGGCTTATTGTGAAATAATTGACAATATTCAATCCTTTTTATATAATTAGCTTAGATATAATTAGTTAATTAAATAGAGGAGGAATTTAAAAATGGCAGCAGAAACTTTTAAATCTAAAGTCACTTTAAAGGAAGGTCTCAAAGTAGAAGCAGAAGCAAGAGGACACAAAATAATTATGGATGAGCCTGAAGAATTGGGTGGTACTGATCAGGGAATGAATCCAGTTGAGCTGACTCTGACTGCCTTAGGTGGCTGTCTTTCTATATGTGCCGGTATGTTTGCAGAAAGCTGTGGAGTGGAATTAAATGATTTTTCTGTTGATTTAGAGGGTGATCTTGATTTAAGGGGTTTTAAAGGTGCAGATAATGTGGATCCCGGTTTTCAGGAAGTAAGATTTACTATTAATATTGATTCAGATTCTCCGACAGAAAATATTGAAAAATTAGTTGAGTTAATAGAAAGCCGCTGTCCGGTATCTGATAGTCTAAAGAGAAACATTAATATCAATTTTGATTACAAAACTAAATAATTATAAAAGCGCTGTTCTTAAAGGGACAGCGCTTTTTAAAAATTCGAGCTGAACTTTAATGATAATTTTCTATTAATTGATTCTAAAATTATTGGGCGTGATTAGTTTTTAAAATTTAAAATGATATAAAAATGATATTTTTACAAATCCCAATATAAACAGAATACCAGAAGTTGAATAAATTTGAGAAGGATAAAATGCTCAAAATAGCTTGTTTAGGTATTTTAGTGGCTGATATAATTGCAAACATTGTTGAAAAAATGCCTGAAAAAGGGAAGTTAGAACTGGCTGATAATATCTCACTTTTTACCGGAGGTTGTGCTACTGATACTAGTATTGCCCTAACTAAACTTAATTATAAGCCTTATGTTATTGGAAAAGTAGGTGAGGATTATTTAGGAGATTTTATTCTAAAAAATTTGAAGCAAAATGGTATTGATATTTCCGGGATTGAAAAAGAAAGTCATACTTCTGCTACCATGGTTTTTGTGGATGAAAATGGGGAAAGAAGTTTTATTCACAGCACCGGAGCAAATGCCAGCATAAG
>JBKHFK010000067.1:0-8342 GCA_046540295.1 Halanaerobium sp. | reverse complement strand
TAGTGATCTTTCAATTACTCCTCCACCGGCTACAGATCGACTGGAAGAACAGAAAAATATCAGTTATTTTTAATAAAAAATGTTAGCTTAGGAATTAATACTTATTAAAGCTGTATATTTTAAACTGAGACCTGCCGGGATTAATATTTTCTGGTAGGTCTTTTAAGTTTAAATCCTGCTTAAATAGTGTTAAAATTAAGACAGAACAAGAAATTTGCTAAAAGACTTGACAGCAGAGTTGATAATCAATATAATAGATACAACATTTTAATACTTTAATATGATAAAGCGCTAAATTAAAACGGGAGGTTATTATAGATGAATGCATTTGTAGAAGGGGTTAGGGATATTCTGCCGGCAGAGCTTCGTAAACGAAGAGGGATTTACCAGACTATTAGAGAGGTTTTTGAGGCTAATGCCTATCGGGAGGTAATTACTCCGACTCTTGAATCTTTAGAATTGTATGCAGGTATAGAAGGCCTGGTTGATAAAAGTGAAATGTTTAAGGTGGTTGATGATAAAGGACAGATCCTGGTTTTGAGACCTGATCTGACGATGCCGATTGCCAGACTGGCAGCAAGCCGATTTCAGGATAGTCCTCGGCCCTTAAAATTTTCATATTTAAGTTCAGCCTTTCAGTCAAAAAACTCTCAGAGCTTAAGTCTTAAAGAAAAGACTCAGGCCGGAGTAGAATTAATTGGTTCAGCCAGCCTGGAATCTGATTTAGAAATGATTTTACTTTTAATCAAGACAATGCAGGCAGTAGGTGTAGAAGAACCCCTGGTTGATATCGGTCATGCAGATTTGATCAATGAAATTTTTGCAGATTTAAAAATTGCCGAAAAAGAAAAAAGGGAGCTGCGACAGCTGCTGGCTGCCAAAAATAAAGTTGGAATTAAAAATTATATTAAAGATATAGAATTGACAGAAGATGCAGCTGAAGTTTTATTAAGACTGCCTTCACTCTTTGGTGCACCCAAAAAAGTAGTTAAAGAATTAGAGCAGATGCCGCTGTCACAGGATACAAAAGAGGCTTTAAAAACTTTAGAAAAACTGTTTAATAAATTAGAGAAGTTTGAAGCACTTAAATATATCACCTTTGATCCAATGCTGATTTCCCGACACGGTTATTACACAGGTTTAATCTTTAAAGGCTATGCCAGAGGTTACAGTAATCTGCTGGCCAGCGGCGGCCGCTATGATAATCTGACCGAGAAGTTCGGAGTTGAAGAAGCTGCAGTCGGCTTTGCCCTGGAAATAGAAAATCTGCTTGATTATTTAAATAGAACAGAAAACTTTAGTGAGGATCTGGAAAGGAGATTTTTAATTTCCTATACCAAAGATAGTGATCTTAAACTGAGTTATGAGCTGGCGGAGGATTTAAGAAGGGCCGGTTTTGTAGCAGAGGTTTACAATGGAGCAGATAAAAAATATTTAGATTTTCAGCAGGTTGATTTTGAGATCTGTCTTAAAGCTGATAAACTGGAGTTGAGACAAACCGGTAAAGAAACTGCAGTAATCGAAAGAAATCAGAAAGAAGCAATAGAATATCTGATTTTAAATAAAATAGAGGAGTGGGAGTAATGGATAATCTCTGTATTGCTATGGCTAAAGGAAGGCTGGCTAAAGAAGCAGTTAAGCTTTTCCGCCGGGCCGGATATGATTTACCTGAAAATATGCTAAAATCACGCAAATTAATTTTTGAAATAGAGAGCGAAAAATTTGAAATTATACTTGTCAAACCGGCAGATGTTCCAATTTATGTAGAATATGGCACAGCTGATCTGGGAATAGTAGGTAAGGACACCTTATTAGAAGAAAATCGCGATCTCTATGAGGTGCTGGATTTAGAATACGGGGTCTGTGAGTTTGCACTGGCCGGTCTGCCTGATCGCAAGGATACACTTTTAGAACGCAAGGTGGCAACCAAGTATCCGGATTTTACCCGCCGCTATTTCCGCAGTAAAGGGGAGCCGGTAGAAATAATTAAACTCAACGGCTCAATTGAGCTGGCACCACTGACCGGTCTGGCTGATACAATTTTGGATATTGTAGAGACCGGAAGAACCTTAAAAGAAAATGGACTTGTAGTTTATGAGAGTATCAGAGATTTGTCAGCAAGACTTGTTGTTAACAAGGTAAGTATGAAAACCAGACAGGATGAAATTGCCTCAATTATTGAAGCTTTAGATGAGGTAGTTAATGGAGATGATAATGATGAAGCTTAATCTAAAAAGAATTAAAGATGGGCGTCAAAATGTAGAGCAGGTAAAAGAACTTTTAGACAGCCGCTCCGGTGAAAATTTAAGTAAATATCGTGAGACTGCTGCTGAAATTTTAAAAAAGGTAAGAGAAAAGGGTGACCGGGCGGTTTTAGATTATACTTCCCGTTTTGATGGGGTTGATTTTAAAGCTTCAGAGCTTGAGGCAACTGAGGCGGAAATTGAGGCCGCTTTAAAAGAGGTGGATCAGAATTTTATTGAGGCCTTAAAAAATGCAGCTGCCAATATAGAAGATTTTCACGCAGAGCAGAAGGATAAATCATGGCAGAAGCAGAAAAAACCGGGGATTATTACCGGTCAGATCTGTCAGCCGCTCAAAAAAGCTGGTGTTTATGTTCCCGGTGGTCGGGCAGCCTATCCTTCCTCAGTTTTAATGACGGTTATTCCGGCAAAAGTAGCAGGAGTAGAAGAGATCATAATGCTGACTCCTCCTGATAGTCAGGGGAAGGTCAGTCCGGTGATCCTGGCTGCAGCAGAAATTGCCGGTGCAGATAGAATTTTTAAGGTGGGTGGAGCTCAGGCAGTGGGAGCAGCTGCCTATGGAACAGAGACCATTCCTGGAGTTGATATTATTGTTGGCCCGGGTAATATTTATGTTTCGATGGCCAAGGAGCTCGTTTTTGGTCAGGTTAAGATTGACATGATTGCCGGTCCGAGTGAGATTATGATTATGGCCGAAAAAGATTCTAATCCAGCCTATATCGCAGCTGATTTAATGAGTCAGGCTGAACATGATCCTCTGGCCTCCTCAATTCTGGTTACAGATGCTCCGGGACTAATCGAAAAAGTGGAAAAAGAGCTAGAAAAACAGATTGAAAAGATGAGCAAAAAAGAGATTATCAAAGAATCACTGGAAAACTTTGGCCTGATGATTGAAGTTGAGGATCAGGAGGCAGCAATGGAAATGATCAATCTGGTGGCTCCGGAGCACTTAGAATTAGCAGTCAAAAATCCATTTGAACTGCTGCCGGCAGTAGAAAATGCAGGCTCTATCTTTTTAGGAGAATATACCCCTGAGCCGATTGGGGACTACTATGCAGGGCCCAACCATGTACTGCCTACAAATTCAACCGCCAGATTCTTTTCACCCTTATCTGTCCGGGATTTTGTTAAATATTCAGGTTTTATCCACTACAGCAGAGAGGCGCTTAAAGAAGCAAGTGCTGATGTGATCTGTCTCGCCGAAGGTGAGGGGCTTGATGCCCACGCTAATTCTGTACGGATTAGAAAGGATAATTAAAGGAGGAAACTATGAGCAGTGATAACTTAAATAAGAAAGAGCAGGAGATAAAAGAACTGCTGCGGCCTGAAGTAAAAGCTATTTCTCCCTATCATGGAGAAAAGGATGATTATGAAGTTAAGATAAATCTATCCGGAAATGAGTCTCCCTTTGATCTGCCGGAGAAGATTAAGGAAGAATTTAAGACAGAATTTGATCAGCATGATATTAATCGCTATCCAGAAATTTATTCTGAGCGCCTGCAGCAGAAGCTGGCTTCCTATCTCAGTCGAGAGTTAAAAAAATCAGTTAGCACTGAGGAAATAATTATTGGTAATGGCTCTGATGAAATTCTGGATATTTTAATTAGAAGCTTTGTTGAACCTGGAGATGTAGTGCTTTCACAGTCACCTACCTTTTCGATGTATCAATATTTTACTGAATTGAGTGGGGGAAAGTATGAGAAAGTTCCACTGGATGAAAATTTTAATCTTGAAAATCTGAAAACTAAAATTGATGAACTTGAGCCAAAGCTTATTTTTCTCTGTTCTCCCAATAATCCAACTGGAGAGATTATTCCGCGGGAGCTAATTTTAAAACTGGCTGACTATTTTGCCGGCCCGCTGATTGTTGATGAGGCTTATGCTGACTTTAATGACTTTGATCTGATGCCGGAGGTGGAAAATTATCCTAATCTGGCAGTAACCAGGACCTTCTCCAAGGCTTTTGGGCTGGCCGGGATTCGCTTCGGCTATCTCTACGGAAATCAGGTACTGGTTGAGGAGTTAAAAAAAGTTTTAAAACCATATAATTTGAACTCACTTACAGATATACTGGCCTGTTTAATCATTGAGAATGATGATATTATAAAAGAAAGAATTGAGTTTATCAAGAAAGAAAGACAGAAGCTTTATCAAAAGTTGAATCAATATCAGGGCTGGCAGCTTTATCCTTCGATGGCCAATTTTCTTTATCTTGAAGGAGAAAAGACCTTAGAATTTAAAAAGATATTAAACAGGCGCGGTATAAAAATCCGTTCTTATCAGAAAGAGCCGCCTGCAGTCAGGATTACAGTTGGCAGCAGTGAAGAAAATAAAGCTCTTTTAGAGGCTTTCTTAGAATTTAAAGAGCAAAATTAGGAGTGATTTTTATGAGTAGAGATCGGGTAGCAGTAGAACAGCGAAAGACCAAGGAAACTGAAATTATAGCCAGTATTAATTTGGACGGAGAAGGTAGAAGTGAGATTAAAACTGGAATTGGATTTTTTGACCATATGTTAGATCAGATTGCCCGTCACGGCAGTATTGATTTAGAACTCTCGGTAAAAGGTGATCTGCATATCGACACCCACCACAGTATTGAAGATACAGGAATTGCTCTGGGTAAGGCCTTTGCTAGGGCAATAGGAGATAAAAAAGGTATAGGCCGCTTCAGCAGTGCTTTAGTTCCCCTGGATGAGACTCTAGTCAGAGCGGTTGTTGATATCAGTGGGCGCCCCTATTTATATACCGATTTACCTTTTAGTCGAGAAATGGTCGGCGAGTTTCCGGCTGAGATGGTGGTAGAATTTATGCGCGCTTTTGCCTTTAATGCAGGAATTACTCTGCATTTAGAGATTTTACATGGTACTAACTGTCATCATCAGATTGAGGCTGTTTTTAAAGCTCTGGCCAGAGCTCTCAAAGAGGCAGTTAAGATTGAATCAGATAAAATTCCTTCCACAAAGGGTGTGCTTTAATGATCGCAATCATAGATTATGGAGCAGGTAATTTAAAAAGCATTCAAAAGGCACTGGAGTTTATAGGAGAAGAAACTGTTATCCTCACAGAAGCTAAAACTGCAGATCCTGATAAATATGCAGGGCTGGTTCTGCCTGGAGTTGGAGCCTTTCCGGGTGCTATGAAGAGGTTAAAGAAAAATAATTTTGTAGATTTTATCAAAGAATTTGTAGAGACAGGCAAGCCGTTTCTGGGAGTCTGCCTGGGGATGCAGCTTTTATTTGAATGGGGTTTTGAGGATCAAAAGACAGCCGGGCTTGGTCTTTTAAAAGGGAATATTACCCGGATGGAGACTGAGTACAAGATTCCTCATATGGGCTGGAATCAGCTGGAGATAGTCAAAGATGATCCAATATTTAAGGGGCTGCCGGAGAACCCGCATTTTTATTTTGTTCATTCCTATCAGCTGGATCAGGTGACAGAGGATGTTCTGGCAGCAGTAGGCTATGGCTGTACAATACCGGCGGTTGTCAGAAAAGATAATGTGATTGGCTTTCAATTTCATCCGGAAAAAAGTGGAGACAATGGGATCAAACTTTTAGAAAATTTTAGGGAGCTGTTATAAATGATAGTATTACCGGCAATAGATTTAAAAGCAGGGGAGGTAGTCAGGCTCAAACAGGGAGATTTTGATCGAAAAACTGTTTACAGTCAGAATCCACTGGCGGTTGCTCAGGAATTTGAAGCAGAAGGAGCTGAGTGGCTGCATCTGGTTGATTTAGATGGTGCCTCTGAGGGTGAAAGTAAGAACCTGCCCGTAATTAAAAAGATTGCAGCAGAAACCGGGCTTAAAATTCAAACTGGTGGAGGAATCCGCAAAAAAGAGGATCTAAAGGCTCTGCTGGAGTTGGGTGTAAAAAGAGTAATTATTGGAACTCTGGCTGTTAAAAATCCGGAGCTGCTGGCAGAAATGGTAGAAGAATTTGGAACTGAAAGTATTCTGGTCAGTATTGATGCCCGTGACGGCAAAGTAGCAACTTCCGGCTGGCTGGAAGAAAGCAAAAGAGAGATGCTGGATTTTGCTCAGGAAATGGAATCCCTGGGAGTCAAATATATATTATATACTGATATTGGGCGAGATGGGATGCTCAGTGGTCCTGACTTTGCAGGACTGAGGAAGTTGAAAGCGGAAACAGAATTAAAAATCATTGCCTCAGGTGGAATCAGCTCCAATCAGGACTTATATGATCTGGCAGCAGAAGATTTTTACGGTGCAATTACCGGCCAGGCAATTTATCAAAAACAGGTAGATCTAAAAGAAGTTTTAACAAAATTAGGTGATCAAAATGCATAAAAAAAGAATTATTCCCTGCCTGGATATCAAAGATGGCAGAGTTGTTAAAGGTGTAAACTTTGTTGATTTAATTGATGCTGGAGATCCGGTGGAATCTGCTAAAGAATATAATGATCTGGGAGCAGATGAGCTGGTCTTTCTGGATATAACGGCAACTAATGAAAAGCGAAAGACTCTGGCAGAACTGGTCGAAAAGGTTGCTGCTCAGGTTTTTATTCCGCTGACAGTTGGTGGAGGAATCAGAACAGTAGAGGATATGCAGTTTATTCTGCGTGCCGGAGCAGATAAGGTTTCAGTTAATTCAGCTGCAGTCAAAAATCCGGAACTGGTTCGCGAAGGAGCTCTAAAGTTTGGCTCCCAGTGTATTGTAGGAGCAGTCGATGCAGCTAAAAGAGAATCAGGAGAAGGCTGGGAGATCTTTATTCACGGCGGCAGCAGAGAAACTGGAATTGATTTGATTGAATGGGTTAAAGAATTAGAAATGCTTGGGGCCGGAGAAATTCTATTAACCAGCATTAATACTGATGGAACCAAGGATGGTTTTGACCTGGAAATGCTGAAGGCTGTAACCGAGGCAGTTCATATTCCGGTTATTGCCTCCGGTGGAGCAGGCAGTATCCAGCATTTTATAGATGTTTTTAAGGAAACTGGTGCTGATGCTGCATTAGCAGCTTCGATTTTTCACTTTGGAGAAATTGCCATCAGGGATGTAAAAAATGAACTGGAAAAAGCAGAGATTCCGGTTAGAATTGAAAAATAAATTTTTATAGTATTTAGCTTAGAATAAATGATATTTTATAAATTGTTTTGAAGGAAGGATAAGGTGATTGAGTGCTTGCGATTATAGATAAACTGGATGATATAGATTTTAAATTTAACCAGCAGGGATTAATGCCTGCTGTTGTGCAGGATTATCAGACAAAAGAGGTACTGATGGTGGCCTATGTTAATGAGGAGACTTTAAAATTAAGCCTGGAAAAAGGAGAGACAGTCTTCTACAGCCGCTCCCGCCAGGAAATCTGGCATAAAGGAGAGACTTCCGGTAATACCCAGGAGATTAAAGAAATTTATTATGACTGTGATCAGGACACAATTTTATTTCTGGTTGACCCGGCCGGACCTGCCTGCCACACAGGCGAAAATTCCTGCTTTTACCGCAAAATTGCAGAGGAAACTGAGGCTAAAGCAGCGAAAATGATAAAACTGCGGCAGAAAGCAAAAAATATTGAAGCTGATTTTGAAGCCGAGAAAGTAGTAGATTTTCTCTATGATTTAATTTTGAGCCGTAAAGAAGAAATGCCTGAAGGGTCATATACCACCTATCTTTTTGAAGAGGGTATAGATAAGATCTTAAAGAAAGTTGGCGAAGAATCAGCAGAGGTAATAATTGCTTCCAAAAATGAGCCAGATGATGAGCTGATTTACGAAGCAGCAGATTTAGTCTATCACATGCTTGTACTGCTGGCCGAAAGAGGAATTACACCTGATCAGATCAGAAAAGAGCTAAAAAAGAGGCATAAGTGATTTTATTTATTTGTACCTGGTTAAAAAGAATAAATTCATATATATCTTTTAAAGACAGTTTATAAACTGTCTTTTTTCTATGTTTATGATATAATATATTCAAATGATAGCAATAAGAGGGAAAAATAGATAAATTAATCTAAAAGAGAAAATCCAGAACAATGTCTATTGCAGGGAGGGATGGGGTCTTGGATAAATTGTTGAGTAAATTCAAATACATATTAATTGTACTGCTGGTATTAGTA
>JBKHFK010000066.1:0-8419 GCA_046540295.1 Halanaerobium sp. | reverse complement strand
ATAAATTGGATAGCAGAATTTTGCCATCTGATTTATCAGCAGCTCGTGATGACCTTCGTCAGAGAGCAATGGAACTGGACATCCCCCGTAGTGAAAGACTGGCTGCTGCAGAAATTGCAGAAACAGTTATTGCCGCTAATATGTTTTTGAATGAAGAAGCTACTGCAGATAGAAGACAGCAGGCTATATCTGATGTAGAAGCTGTGGAAAGAACTGTTCGACAGGGTGAAATTATTGTTCGAAAAGGTGATGTAGTTACTGAAACTGATATAGATATTTTAGAAAGACTCGGACTTCAGAAAACTGGAATTAATTATTACAATATTGCCGGGAGAATAATGATCAGTTTTATTCTTGTTTTACTGCTTGGTTTTTACTTTTATAAATATCAAAAAGATGTCTGGCAGGATAATAGTAAACTTCTGTTAATAGAACTCTTAATTTTAACTGTAGTTTTCTTTGCCAAGATATTAACACTTTTTCAGAATCCCTTTGTTAATTTTATGGTTCCTACAGCAATGGCCTCTATTCTCCTGACTGTATTAATTGGTAGTGATACAGCTTTAATCACTACTTTATTTATAAGTTTATTAGTTGCACCAATTTATGATATGAACTTCAATATTGTTTTGACCTCTTTTCTGGCTGGTTTAATTGGTATTTTTAGTGTAAGCCGGGTTAAAGAAAGAGGAGATATAATAAGAGCCGGTTTAAATGTCAGTCTTATTTTAGTCTTTTTAATTGGCGGACTTTCACTTATGCAGCAGAATCAGGACTGGTCATATTTAATCTGGTCAATTGCTGGTGGAATAGCAAATGGACTTATTGTAGGAGTTTTAGCAAATGGATTACTGCCCTACCTGGAAGATTTATTTGATATGACAAGTTCAGTAAAATTATTGGAACTTTCTAATCCCAGTCAGCCAATTTTAAAACGGATGCTGGTTGAGGCTCCGGGAACCTATCACCACAGTGTTATTGTCGGTAATTTAGCCGAAACAGCTGCCGAGGATGTAGGGGCGGATTCTTTACTGGCTCGCGCAGCAGCTTATTATCATGATATTGGTAAATTAAAAAGACCATACTTTTTTTCTGATAATCAATTTGGAGGAGAAAATCCGCATGACAAGACTTCCCCCAATTTGAGTGCACTTATAATTAAGTCACATGTTAAAGATGGTGTAGAAATGGCAGAAGAAAATGGACTGCCTGCTAAAATTATTGATATAATTAAACAGCATCACGGTACAAATTTAATTTCTTATTTTTACCAGCAGGCACTGCAGGATAATAAACATGACGATATTGAAAAAAAAGATTTCCGCTATGATGGGCCAAAACCTCAGAGTAAAGAAGCAGCAATAATTATGCTGGCAGACATTACTGAGGCAGCAATTAGATCTAAAAATTTTAATAAAAATAATCATGATCGGATTGAAGGTTTTATCAGAGGTCTTGTCAAAGATAAATTGATAGAAAATCAGCTTGATCAATCAAATTTAACACTCAGTGATTTAGACACTATAGTTAAAAGTTTTGTTAAAGTTTTAACCGGTATTTATCACCAGCGAGTAGAATATCCGGAAAAGCTGCTGAAAGAGATGAAAGGTGGTAATAAAAGTGATTAATACAGAATTTAATAATCAACAGGATGAAATTGATATTGATCAGGAAATGCTTGAACTTTTAAAAAAGGTTATTATTACTGCTGCTGAGCTTGAAGGTTATAGTGGTGGTGAGGTAAGTATCGCTTTTGTCAGTAATCAGCAGATTAAAGAATTGAATAGTAAATATCGCGACAAAGATCAGATTACTGATGTACTTTCTTTTCCGATAGATGACGAAATGCTGGGAGATATCATCATTTCAGCTAAAATAGCTGCTGAGCAGGCTTTAGAATACGGACATTCATTAAAAAGAGAACTTGCTTATCTGACAGTCCATGGAATGCTGCATCTTTTTGGTTATGATCACCAGAGTGAAGAAGAAAAAAAAGAGATGCGGCAGAAAGAAGAAAGAGTTTTAACCCAGCTGGGTATAAGTAGAGATTAGGTGTAATAAATGTGGATATTAAAAACTATAGATAGTTTTAATCATGCAATTGCTGGTTTTATTCATGCAATCAGAACCCAGAGAAATATGCAGATCCATTTGACGGCTGCAATTTTAGTTCTTGCTTTTAGTCTGTTCTTTGATTTGAGCAGGTTAGAGCTTGGCCTGGTTATTATCGCTATTTCTTTTGTTATTTTTGCAGAGTTGTTTAATACAGCTGTAGAAGTAATAATTGATATTTTAAGTCAGGAATACAGTTTTAAAGCAAGAATTGCTAAAAATATAAGTGCTGCTGCAGTTGTGACTGCTGCCGGAAATGCTGTCTTTATAGCTTATCTGGTTTTTTTTAAAAAGGCACAGCAACTGTCTTTAAATTTGATTCTTAATATCAGACATGAACCACTACACCTGATATTTATTACCTTTTTATTAATATTTATAGCAGTAATTGCTTTAAAATCTATTTTCAGCAGTGGGACCCCCTTAAAAGGAGGAATTATAAGTGGTCATACTGCACTCGCATCCTCTTCTGTGCTTATAATCTGGTTTTTAACTAAAAGTTTGATTGCCCTATCCCTGGCATTAATACTTGCTTTTTTAACAGCACAGAGCAGATTGGAAGCAGGAACTCATTCATTTACGGAAATTGTACTGGGAGCAGTACTTGGTATTATAGCTACATTTATAATTTTTTATTATTTTAGTATCTAATATGATGACTGTGGAGGAATTAATAATGTATTTAGAATTATTTTCATTATTTATCTTGATATTTTTATCAGCCTTTTTTTCTGGTTCTGAGACAGCTTTTATGTCTGTCAACAGAGTTAAAATTAAGGATAAAGTACAAAGAGGAGATGAACACGCTGCTAAAGTTGATAAATTACTGCAGGACCAGACAAAGTTATTGACAACTATTTTAATTGGTAATAATCTGGTTAATATTGCTTCTTCCTCCATAGCGACTGCCCTGGCCATAGAATTATTTGGTAATAAAGGAGTTGGGATTGCAACCGGTATTGTAACCATATTAATTTTAATTTTTGGAGAAATTACACCTAAGTCACTTGGTAATAATAGGTCTATTGATTACGCTAAGGCTGCTTCAACTCCACTTTATTATCTTGAAATAATTTTATCTCCATTTATTTATCTTTTTACTAAAATTGTAAATCTTTTTGTTAAAGATAAAAGTTTAATTTCTTCGGCCTTTTTAAGTGAAGAAGAAATCAGGCGTTTTGTTGATGTAAGTCAGCGTGAAGGAGTAATTAAAGAAACTGAACAGGAAATGATTCAGAGTGTTTTTGATTTTGATGATACTCTGGTAAAGGAGATTATGATTCCAAGGATTGATATGGTTTGTATTGAAAAAAATGCCACTTTAAATGAATTAATAAAACTTGGAGTTGAAAAAGGTCATTCCAGAATTCCTGTTTTTGAAGAATCGATTGATAATATTATTGGATTGATTTATATTAAAGATTTATTAGAATTATTATTAGAAGAAAAAGAGAATGTTGACATTGAAGAATTTGTTAAACCAATATATTTTATCCCGGAAGGTAAGCCAATCAATCAATTACTGTCGGAAATGAAGGATAGAAAAGAGCATATGGCAGTTGTAGTAGATGAGTATGGGGGTACATCCGGTTTAATTACGATTGAAGATTTGTTAGAGGAAATTGTTGGTGATATTCAGGATGAGTTTGATCTTGAAAAAAGTTATATTGAAGTAATTGATGACAATAAATTACTTATTGATGGTAGAGTTGATATTGAAGAACTAAATAAATATTTAAAAGAACCACTTGCTGAAAATGATGATTATGAAACTGTAAGTGGACTGATTTTATATTATTTAAATCGACTTCCAGCACAGGGAGAAAAACTTGAACTTGAAGATGTTACTTTTGTTATTGAAAGTATTATTGATAATAGAATTAGAAAAATAAAACTAATAAGTGAAAAAGAATTAAAATTAGAAGAAGTTGAATAATATTTAGAGGTGAGAAGATGAAGTCAAAGTTATATATCCTGATTTTTATAATATTAACAGCATTATTGCTTTTTACAGCCTGCAGTTCTGAAAACGGAAACCAGACTCAAATGTCAGAAGAAGAAATTTCCCAACAGGAAGATTTAAGTGAGGAAGATTTGGACGAAGAAATTAAAAATATTGAAGAGGAATATGATGAGAGTCCGGAAGAAGAGGATCAAAGCGAAGATGAATACAGTGGGGTCTCTCCTTTTACCGGACTGCCGGTCACTGAAGATCATTATAAGAGAGCAGTAGCTGTTTCTGTTGAAAACTCTCCAGCGGCCCGACCCCAGAGCGGTTTAACTGAGGCTGAATTAGTTTATGAATTTATGCTGGAAGGTGGAATAACCAGATTTTTAGCAATTTATTGGCCGGAGGTGCCAGAAAAAGTTGGCCCGATTAGAAGTGCCAGGCCAGTTCTGGTCAAAACAGCTCAGGCATATGATGCTCTTTTTTTACATTCTGGAGCCAGCCCGGATGGATTTGCAATTTTAGCTGTTAATGATGTTTTGCATCTGGATCAGTTATATAAAAGTCAGTATTTTTGGAGAAGCAGTAAGAAAAATGCTCCCCACAATCTTTACTCAGGTCAGGAGCCCCTGGAAAATTACCTGGATGATCTTTCGGAAAAAGAATATCCAGAGCAGTTTAATTTTTTAACTGCTTCTGTAATCAGCAATTTTAAAGAAGCTAAAAATATTTCTATTAAATATCAGGAGTCATATGAAGTTTTGTATGAATATAACAGTGTGGAAAATAATTATTTAAGATTTCTAAATGGAAAAGATAACCGACATCTTGTTGAAAGTGGAGAACAAATAACAGCAAAAAATATTATAGTTCAACATGTAAAAACTTCCACTAAAGATAGTGAAGGTCGTCAGGATATTGATCTTGAATCTGGTGGAGAAATGACACTGTTTAGAGATGGGATGGTAATAGAAGGCAGCTGGGAAAATGATGATGGAAAAATAATATACTTAGATGATGATGAAAATGAAATTGAAATTAATCGCGGGCAGACCTGGATTCAGGTGGTTCCAAATGGAACTGATGTCAGTTATTAAAATTATTGAAGAATAATATTATAAAGTGATATTTTTACTGAGAGGTGTTAGTGTTGAAAAAAGAAATTAAAGAAAAAATGTTTAACAAAGCTTTAGAAGTCCAAAAAAATGCCTATGTTCCTTATTCAGAATTTCCACTGGGGGCAGCTATTTTAACTAAAGATGGCTCAATTTATACAGGGGTAAATATTGAAAATGCTGCTTATGGTCTCACTAATTGTGCAGAAAGATCTGCAATTTTCGCAGCTGTTACTGAGGGACATAGAAATATTGAAGCTGTATTAATAGTGAGTTCTACTGAAGAACCTGTTCCTCCCTGTGGTTCCTGCCGACAGGTAATCAATGAGTTTGCTGATGGGGAAATAGAGATTATTATGATGACCGAAAAAGGAAAAGAAATAACTATGACCAGTACTGAACTGCTTCCTGGAGCATTTTCAAATAGTTCAATGGAGAAAAAATAATGGCATATAAATCAGGCTTTGTAACTGTTATTGGCAGACCGAATGTTGGAAAATCGACATTAGTTAATACCTTAATCGGAGAAAAAATTAATATAATTTCACCCAGACCCCAGACCACACGCAATAGTATTAAAGCAATCTACAGTGAGGATGATGGTCAGATTATATTTATCGACACACCGGGTATTCATGAACCCAGAAATGAACTGGATAAATTTATGCAGGATGAGGCTTATAATAGTCTGGACGGCATAGATGTTATTATTTTTATCCTGGACGGCAGTACCTACTGGGGAAAAAATGATCAGATGATTTATAATCAGATCAAAAATTCTGATCAGGATATAATTTATGTTATGAATAAAATTGATAAAATATCAAATAAAGATTTAATAAAAAGGCAGAAAAATTACAGTCAAAAGGTTGGTCAGGAAGTAATACCAATTTCTGCTCTAAATAATAAAAATATTGATACTCTGTTAAATAAAATATTTTCAAAATTACCTGAAGGACCTCAGTATTATCCGGAAGATATGATAACAGACCAGATAGAAAGATTTGTTTTTGCAGAGATGATTAGGGAGAAAATATTCTATCTGACAAGGGAAGAAGTTCCATACGGAGCTGCAGTTCTGGTGGAAGAAGTTAAAGAAAGAGAAAATGATGATTATTATATCAGAGCCAATATTTATGTTGAAAAAAAATCTCATAAAGGGATAATTATTGGTAAAAACGGCAGGATGTTAAAGAAAATTGGCAGTGAGGCCAGAAAAGAAATAGAAGATTTGATGCAGACAAAAGTTTATCTGGACCTCTGGGTTAAAGTTTTAAAGGACTGGCGAGAAAAGGATAACTTACTCAAAAGAATGGGTTATAAATAAATTAATTGCAGGACTATGACAAAGTTTGTAGAATATAAATATTGATAAAGCAAAAATATAAGAATTTAAGGAGTGGTTTTAAAAATGGCGATCAAACCTCGTGATATGGCTAAAATGATTGACCATACAAATTTAAGTCCAACAGCGACAGTGGACGATATTAAAAAATTATGTGCGGAAGCAAACGAACACGAATTTGCATCAGTCTGTGTAAATCCTATATATGTTCCCTTATCTGCTAAATTACTGGAAGATAGTTCAGTTAAGGTTTGTACAGTTGTTGGTTTTCCATTAGGCGCAAATACTACCGAAGTTAAGTCTTATGAAACTAGAAATGCTATTAAAAATGGTGCCCAGGAAATAGACATGGTAATGAATATCGGTGCTTTTAAATCAGGCGCTTATGAGATTTTTAAAGCTGATATTAAAGCAGTTGTAGATGCTACTAAAAAAGCAGGGGTTAGCTCTGATATTATCGTAAAAGTAATTCTGGAAACCTGCTTTCTGGATGAAGAAGAAATTGTTAAGGCCTGTGAAATTGCTAAAGATGCTGGAGTAGATTTTGTAAAAACTTCAACTGGTTTTGGTGATTATGGTGCCCGGGTTGAAGATGTAAGTATTATGCGTAAAACTGTTGGAAGAGATGTAGGTGTTAAGGCATCTGGAGGAATTAAAAACTTTGAGCAGGCTTTAGAAATGCTTGATGCAGGTGCAAATCGGATTGGAGCAAGTTCTGGAGTTACCATTGTAACTGATGATGAGGAATAAGCGGGAGTTGAATTAAGTGGCAACTTTTGAGACAGAGGCATTAGTCTTAAAACAATTTGATTTGGGTGAATCAGATCGTTTAATTACTTTATATACCAGAGAAAAAGGTAAATTAAAGGCAGTTGCTAGAGGAGCCCGGAAAGGGAAAAAATCTCGTTCCGGCCTTGTTCTGCCCTTTAGTTATCATAATTTTACTTTATATCAGGGTAAATCACTGGCTAAAATTAATCACATAGAGTCGATAGCAATGAATTCAAGATTAAGAGAAGATTTAGATTATATGGCTTATGCCAGTGTTGTTTCCGAATATATAGAGCGGGCCGGGCTGGAAGATGAAGCTGACCAGGCTCTTTTTTCTCTTTTAGCAGTTATTTTAGAAAAGATGGCTCAGGCAAACAAAAGTGAACTTTTGTTTTATTTAACAATTTTTAAAGCAAAATTGCTGCTTTTACTGGGGGTCAAACCGGAAATTGAAAACTGTACTGTTTGTGGAGATAAGATTGATCTTAAGGGCTCAACTCCACTCAGTGTAGAGGAGGGCGGCTCAATCTGCAAAAAATGTATTAATAATAATTCTTATAAATATAAACTTTTTTCTTTAAAAGAAATGAGAGCACTTTATAAAATTACCTTTGCAGAAATTTCTCAATTAAGAGCAGAACAGTTTCCCCATCAGATTCTGGAAAAGATTAATGAAGTTACTGAAAAATTTTTGATCTATCATCTGGATCTAAAGCCTAAATCTCTGTCATTTCTTTATACAATAAGGAAAATGAATAGTTAATTAAATTTGAGCCTTGTCCTGAAGGATAAGGTTTTATTTTGTGAAAATATTAAAAAGAGAACGAGAGGAAGTGTATTTATGAATTTCCAGGAAATTATTTTTTCGTTGGATAAATTTTGGAGCAATCAGGGCTGTGTAATAGAACAGCCATATGATACTGAGGTAGGGGCGGGAACAATGAGCCCATCTACTTTTTTAAGATCACTGGGAGGAGAAGCTTGGAATACAGCTTATGTCCAGCCCTGCCGTCGTCCAACAGATGGTCGTTATGGTGATAATCCATACCGCCTGCAGCGTTACTTTCAGTATCAGGTTATTATGAAACCTTCGCCTGATGATATACAGGAAATCTATCTGGATAGTTT
>JBKHFK010000065.1:0-8469 GCA_046540295.1 Halanaerobium sp. | reverse complement strand
TGCATTTTCTCCCAGTGAATGATCACTGTAAGTGCTTTCTACAAAAACGTCCGTTAAATTATCGATTTCTTCTTTTAAATCCTGAAATTTATGCTGTAAATAAGAACTGTATTCATAGGGAGTTGCAGAGGGATCTTTAGCCATTCCTTTAAGAGACAACAGACTGAGAAAAGAATTATAAATTCTAATAATAATAGAATTAGATTCCCCATTTAAATCAATATTTCTTAACTCTTCTGCTTCTTTTTGGCTGATTTTCCTGCTTTTATTTTTATCTTTACGCTTCTGCCAGCTGGTGCTTAAACTAAAATTAAGTTCCTTAACTGTAGTAAAAATATCCTTAACTGCCTCTAGCAAAAAACTATAAAAGGCCCTTAAAAACTGGGGTATATTTTTGATCTTACTGAGCTCAGAAAATAATAAAAATGCTATCAAAGCCAGCAAAAAGAGGCCAAAAATGATGCTCAAAATTACCTGGATTGTTACAAAGAAAATCTCAATCAACCTCGATTCTTCCTCATCAACCTGTCCTGAAAGATCCTCAGCTCCCTGTTCTTCAGGTGGGCTTTCGCCCTGCTCCATCTCGGGCATTTCATTTAAACTAAGCTTCTGACCAAGCCAGCTGTTGATCCGATCCATCGGCAGAGGCTGATAGTTTGCCGGCAGTAAAAATGCTAACAAAAGGGCCGAAATAATAAAAAATAATAAAAACTTCCGCCAGCCACTTCTAATAGAAGCTGATTCTTTAATTCCATTTACCTGCCAGTCAACCCTTTTTTTATCCAGATAGCTTAAAGCAAGCAGAAAGACTTCCACTACTAAAAATAAAATCGTCAAAATTAAAATTACAGCATTAATTTCTCCCAAAATAGCCCAGACTGAAAGCAGGGGTAGATTGAGCAAGGTTACTTTTTGGGTCATTTTGGGCCAGATTATTGGATAATCCAGCAGGCGCCTAAATTCATCTAGATTCCAGTTTTCACCTGAACTTTCAAAGATCTTGGCAAAATCCTTACGGAAATATTCAAAAATTCTGCTGAATTCTGATACCTGATACCATAAAAATATACTGAACAACCAGAATAAAATTAGATCTAAATTATTAAGAGTAAAGATAGAATTCAGGCCCTGATAGCGGCCGCTGAAAATTATTACAGCAAATAAGTAAAAAGTGAATTCTAAAATAAAAGTTAAAGCAGGTATTTTAATTTCTAAAGCGGCATTTGAATGCAGAATTGCTTCCAGCAAAAATAGAAAAAGCAGTATATATAGAGCTTTATTGAGCTGCATCAGTTCAAATCTAACTTCAATTAAATAAAAAAACATCAGAGCCAGGAGAAAATAAAGAAGTACTCCCATAAAGGGATAAAGATAACTATATTTAAAATTATATTCTTTTGCTTTCATTTAAATCACGCTCCCGCCTGAGATGATGAATAGAAAGTGGGGCTGTATAAGGCTTATGCTGGTATTCTTTATGCACCAGCTGATCTCCCATAATCATAATCTTAATATTATATCCCCGGCGCAGCAAATTTTCTACGACCTGCATCAATTCTCGGTCATCTTTTTCTGTAAAAACTATTAAAGTTCCTCCCCAGCCAAGCTCCAGTTCTTCTGTTAGGAGATTAAGAAAATTATCTGCCTGAGATATTTCTACTCTGGCCAGCAGTTCTAAAAGCTCCTGTAAATGATTATCTCCATTACCTGAAGGTAGTTTTAAATAACTTTCTAAATCAGTATCAGGCTCTTTTCCTGTCTTTGGCTGGTCTGCTGCTTCTTCTTTGTTTTTTTCCAGCCCAGCTTTAGATATTTTGTCACTATCATCTACTGTATCTTTATTTTCCAAAATTTGAGCCTGATAGGCATTGAACTTTTCTTTGTCTTTACCGGAAATAACCGCATTGCTCAAAAACTTAAAACTATGACCGGCCTGATTTAAATAATAGGCCATCGAAGCTGCTGCAGTTACAGCAAGTTCAGTCTTCCTTTCTAAAAATTTTAAACCATAATCTTCCTGGGACATATTTAAAACTAATGCTGTGTCAATGGAAACTGTTGACTCGTTTTTGCGAGATTTGAGCTCACCTGTTTTAGCGGTAGCCTTCCAGTGAATTTTGTTTAAACGATCAGCAGGCTGATACTCTCTAATACCAGCATTTTGATAGGGATCCTTATAAATTGGCTGAGGCCACCTGGAATTTCCAAAAGGAATTCTGGAAGCCAGTCCCAACTCTGCTAGATCCAATATTTTAGGATAAATATAAAGTTCCAGTTCCTCAAGTTCTCCTTTAGTCAGCTGATAACCCAAAAAATCACCCATCTCCCAGCGCAGAGGACCTATTTTGTAAAGTCCCCTCTTTTTTGCTTTGAGCTGAAAGCGCCATTCTTTTGTTTCACCTGCTTTTAGATAACTTAAATGCTGTTCTTCCAGAGTTGTTAGTTTCCCCGGCAGATATTCTTCCAGTCTAAGCCAGAGCACAGGCATAAAACTATTATTCTCAACCTCAATCACAGCCTCAATTTGTTCATTATAAAAAAGATGATCATTTATTAAATAGTGATTTATCTTTACATTTTGAGCAATATTGTAATGGTAATATTTAATTATAAAATGAAATAGGAGGAAAAAATAAGCAAGCTTAAATAAAATTGTTCTCTGCAGTACGGCTCCTCCCAGATAGGTAACTAAACCTAAAACAAAAAAATTAATCAATTACCGGCACCTCGGTTCTTCTAACTATTTCATCAATAATTTTTTCTTTATCTGCACCTCTTAAACGGCTTTTTGATTTAATAATTAAGCGGTGAGCTAAAACAGCTGCTGCAATTTCTTTAATATCATCTGGAATTATATAATCACGCTCATTAACTACTGCCCAGGCCTGAGCCATCTTCATTAAGGCAATACTACCCCGGGGACTGGCTCCCAGTTCCAGATCACTGTGTCTGCGGCTTTGATTTACAAGCTCAACTATATATTTTCTCAGCTTTTGATCAACATGAACTTTTTTAACTTCATCCTGCAGCTCAATAAACTCCTGGTCTGTCATCACTGACTCCAGTTTTTCTACAGGATGCTGGAGCTGTAAATTTTTCAGTATCTGCTCTTCATCTTTATTTTCCGGATAACCAATTTCCAGTCTAATTAAAAAACGGTCAAGCTGTGCCTCCGGCAGGGGAAAAGTCCCATCATACTCAATCGGATTCTGGGTTGCCATTACAATAAAAGGATCTGATAATCTGCGGCTAGTCCCTTCCACTGTAATCTGCTTTTCGGCCATACTTTCTAAAAGAGCTGACTGGGTCCGCGGTGTGGCCCTATTAATTTCATCTGCCAGCACCACCTGTGATAAAATTGGACCTTCTCTAAATTCAAATTCATTCGACTTTTGATTATAAATTGAAACTCCAGTGATATCTGATGGTAAAAGATCAGGGGTAAACTGAACTCTTTTAAAAGAACAACCAACTGAACGGGCCAGTGAACGAACCAGAATAGTTTTCCCAACCCCTGGTACATCCTCAAACAAAATATGTCCTTCTGCCATCATTGCTGCCAGAGCAAGTTTGATCACCCTATTTTTACCTAAAATTACTTTTTCCACATTATCAATAATCTTCTGCACTTTTTCGATATTCTGCAATTAATACACCTCTTATATATAATATATTTGTACCGGGTACGGAAAACGTTTTTTTGAACCTGGTTAAAAATATTTTTTTCACATATTATTTTACTACAGGAACTGTTAAAGTACCCTGGGGCATAATATACGTAGAATAATCTCCATTATATTTATCTTCCAGGTAATCCACTGCCTCCTGAATAGACATCATTTTTTTAGCGAATATATTTTCTGTTTTCGCTCTACTTAAAGCTGAAATCAAAATTATTTCTTTTTCAGCTGCTACTTTGGAAATTGCAAAAGCTTTATGACCGCCAATTACAAATTTCTTCTTTATTCGCCTAATGTTATCTGTGGGAGATTCTGCCTGATTCATCCATTTTTCAAAGCGCTCTTCTCCATAGCCTTCGGAACACTCAGCCACCCAGATAATTGTACCACCTTTTTTAACAGCATGATCTGCATGATCTAAAGCTTTCTGGGCCTGATAGACATTGATATCTCTGGGAAATCCACCTGAACTAACAATTGCTGCTTCAGCTTTTTCTTTTAAAGGCAGGTGATACATATCTGCAGATTGAGCAATCCCGGCTTCCCAGGCCTGGCGGTAATCACCGGCAGCTACCTGTACAATCTCGCGGCTGCTGTTGGTAACCACATTGAGAATAAAATCTACTCCAACTTTTTCTGCTGCTTCAAACATTTCTTTACTAATTGGATTATCTTCCAGAGGGGGATGATCCTCTATTACATCGACCATCATTGCATGATTTTTTTCTATGCTCTCTCTTGCAGCTACCCCTGGTAGAATAGATTTTCTGCCTCCAGAAAAACCGGCCATATAATGAGGCAAAATAACTCCGGTTGTAATTAAAAAATCAGCTTCCGCCACTTTTTTATTAATCTTAAGCTGATTACCTGTGCTCAGCCTGCCTAAGTCAGCCAGATCCTGATCACAGTTATGGTAAATAAAATTATAATTAGCATCAATTTCCTCACCAAATATTTCTCTATTCTGCTCAGCCGAGTGAGGACTGTGCACTCCAGTAGCAACAATAAATGTTAGCTGCTCATTTTTAATCCCGGCTTCAGAAATAGTTTTAAGCAGTGGAGGCAGCATATAATTATATGGAGTAAAACGGGTTACATCATTAACTATAATTACAAGATCATTGATTTTCTCTGCTGCTAAAAGTTCTGCCAGAGGAGCTGTTCCAACTGGTTTTTTAAGTGAATTTTCTACTGCTTTTAGAGGATCAGTTAAAGCTTCTTTTTCATTTGCTCTTAAAATATCTAGTACTCTACTGCTCTCAATCTCAAACTCTAAATTTTTTCTTCCATATTTTAATTCCATTTCTGCTCTTCTACTCCTTCTTAAAGGTACCGGGTACTTGGAAATCATTTTCAAGTACCCGGTACCAACATTTTCTTTAATCAGTCCAGCTGTTAATATAAGCCTCCTGCTCTTCTGTCAGTTGATCTATCTCGATTCCTAATGATTTAAGTTTATACTCAGCTACCATATTGTCAATATCATCAGGTATATTGTACACCTGAGCATCTAAATTCTGGTTGTGATTTAAATAAAGCAGTGATGATAACTGCAGGGCAAATGTCATATCCATAATTTCTGCTGGATGGCCATCTCCTGCTGCCAGATTAACCAGTCTTCCATCTGCTAAAAGGTAAAGTTTTCGCCCATCTTTTAACTCAAATTTTCTGATATTCTCTCGGGCCTCACTTACTTCTACAGCCAGTTTGTTTAAGGCCGGCTTGGAAACTTCTATATCAAAATGACCTGCATTGGCTAAAATAGCTCCATCTTTCATTACTCTCAGATCTTCTTCGTCAATTACATCCCTGCAGCCAGTAACTGTAATAAAAAAATCACCTTTTTTAGCTGCTTCCTGCATCGGCATCACTTCAAAACCATCCATCCAGGCTTCACTGGCTTTAATTGGATCAATCTCTGTTACAATTACTCTGGCACCAAGCCCTTTGGCTCTCATGGCCACACCTTTACCACACCAGCCATAACCTGCCACAACTGCAGTTTTTCCTGCTACAACCAGATTGGTTGTTCTCATAATTCCATCCCAGACAGACTGGCCGGTCCCATAACGGTTATCAAAAAGTGACTTGCATTTAGCATCATTAACTGCCATCATTGGAAAAGCCAGGGTTCCATCACCTTCCATTGCTTCCAGACGGTGAATTCCGGTAGTCGTTTCTTCTGCCCCTCCGATGATATTTTCTAAAAGTTCTTTTCTCTCTTTATGTAGAGTCTCAACCATATCTCCACCATCATCTATAATTAGATCAGGCTCAATATTTAAAACTTTATTTAAATGCTCTTTGTATTCTTCGGCTGTTGAATCATACCAGCTGTGAACCATAACTCCGTGAGCAGCCAGTCCTGCAGCTACATCATCCTGAGTTGAAAGCGGATTACTCCCTGCAATTGCTACATCTGCCCCCAGCTGACTGATCACATAGGCCATATAGGCTGTTTTAGCCTCTAAGTGAAGACAGATTGCTACCTTTTTACCCGCCAGCGGTTGTGATTGCTGATGTTCTTTTAAAATTTCATTTAAAATATCCATTTTATCTGCTACCCACTGAATCTTACGCCAGCCCTCTTCTGCCAGTTCGGGACTTCTTAATGTTGATTTATCTAACATAGTAATTCCTCCTCATAGAAAGTTGTAAAAATTTCCTGGTGATTACAATAATTTAATAAGAAATTTTAAATTTACCGACTTTTGCTCTTATTTATATTTTATCATAGATTACTGTAATTAAAAGAACTAATTAAAAATTTTCAACCAGTTATACCTTGCAGCTTCATTTAAAAATTTAATTGCTAATCTGAATTTTTAAATTAATATCCCTCTTTTGCGATTTTTTTCTAAAGAACTGGAAATTTGAGTGTTTTACTTATATAATTATAATAATGACAAGCTGAACTTTGAAATGGAGGGATAATTAGTGAAGAAAAAAATTTCAATATTATTGATTACAATTCTGGTTTTAGGTGCTTTATCCGTATTTTATTTTCAAGATTCAAATTCAGCTGTGGTTCAGGCTGAAGTAGGAACAGAAAGTGGAATGGAAGCCCCGGATTTTACACTTAAAAATACGGATGATAAAGAAGTTGATTTGAGTGATTACCGCGGTCAGAAAGTCTTTTTAAATTTCTGGGCCAGCTGGTGTCCTCCCTGTAGAGAAGAAATGCCCGATATGCAGAAACTGCATGAAGAATATGGAGAAGAAGTTGTTATTTTAGCAGTTAATGTCGGGGAGGGAAAATCAACAGCTGTTAATTTTATGAAAAAAAATGATCTCGATTTTTCTGTTCTTTTAGACACTGATAAAAATACAGCTCAAAATTATCTGGTCAGAGGTATTCCAACAAGCTATTTTTTAAATGAAGATGGAATTATTGAAGAGAAGGTTGTTGGAGCAGTAAGTTATGAAAAAATGCTTGAATTAAATAAACTGGAAGAATAGTTCTTAAAATAAAATCGCTAAATCAGAAACAGCAGGCTTCTCAAAAATAAATTGAGAGCCTGCTATTTTAATTCAAAATTGCTCAATCTTTTTATTTAGAGCTTTGATTAAATAATCTATAATTACTGAACTACAAAATAGAACACAAAAATAATACCCAGTAAATATACTAACCAGTGTACATCCTTACCTTTACCAGTAAATAGCTTGATTACAGGATAAACGATAAATCCAAGTGCAATACCATTGGAGATTGAATAAGTTAAAGGCATCGCAATCATTGCTATAAATGCGGGCAGAATTTCTGTAAAATCATTCCAGTCCAGTTTTGTGATATTGGTCATCATCATTGTACCGACAATAATTAAAGCAGGAGCTGTTGCTGCAGCAGGTACTATTCCAATCAGTGGTCTAAAGAATAGGGCTAAAAAGAATAATATAGAAACTACTATTCCAGTCAGGCCTGTACGTCCACCTTCTGCTACACCAGAAGCAGACTCAACATAAGTAGTTACTGTACTGGTTCCAAATAAAGCTCCACCAGTTGTACCAATAGCATCAGCTAAAAGTGCCCGACTGGCTTTTGGTAAATCACCATTTTCATCTAAGTAACCGGCCTGCTGACTCACTCCAACTAAAGTTCCTACAGTATCGAACATATCAACAAAGAGAAATGAAAGTAATACTCCCATCATACCAAAGTTTAGAGCAGCACCAATATCCAGCTGGAATAAAACTTCTGACCAGTCAGCCATCTGAGGCATGGCAACTACTCCATCAAAAGCAGGTGTAACACCATTAATCCAGCCAAATGCTGTTGAAATCAGGATTCCCCAGAGTAGAGCACCCTTAATTCTTTTAGCATGCAGAATCCCGGTAACTAAAAGTCCAAATAAAGCTACCAGACCTGATCCGGTCAAAATACTTCCCATTGCAACTAAAGTTGAATCATCCTGAACAACAATCCCGGCATTCTGCAGACCAATAAAAGCAATAAATAAACCGATACCTGTACTAATACCAGTTTTTAAAGCCATTGGAATACTATTAACTATCATCTCTCTAACAGGGGTGACACTCAAAATAATAAAAATAATACCTTCCAGGAATATAATTCCCAGAGCAGTCTGCCAGGAAACTCCCATTCCGATAACTACAGAATAGGCAAAAAATGCATTAAGACCCATTCCTGATGCCAGGGCAAAAGGATAATTAGTCAAAAATGCCATTGCCAGTGTACCTAAAATTGCACCCATGATAGTTGCTATAAAAACTCCATCAAAAGGCATACCTGCATCACTCAAAATTGACGGGTTAACAAAAATAATAT
>JBKHFK010000064.1:0-8487 GCA_046540295.1 Halanaerobium sp. | reverse complement strand
GGAAAGGAAGTAGCAATAATTTCACTGCCATTAATTGTAATTCCTTTTTCCGTATTCAAAGCCAGTACCGCCAGTGACATTGCAATCCGGTGGTCATGGTAGCTCTCAACTTCAATACCACCTTCAACCTGCTGGGGACCGCTGATTTCCATTCCATCTTCATTTTCTTTAATTTCTATCCCCAATCTTTCAAATTCTGTAACCACTGCTTTGATCCGGTCTGTTTCCTTGACTCTTAATTCTTCTGCATCCTTAATTACTGTTTTACCTTCTGCAAAAACTGCCAGTACTGAGATTATTGGAATCTCATCAATCAATCTCGGTATGACTTCTCCACTGACTTCTGTTCCTTTTAAGTTTGAAGGTTTAACCAGGATATCTGCTGTCGGTTCACCACCCTGATCTCTTTCGTTTAATAGGTCAATCTGACCGCCCATGGCCTCAACAACTTCCAGAAAACCACTGCGGGTCTGATTAATCCCTACATTCTTGATTAATAATTCTCCCTCTGCTGCTAAAAGACCGGCAGCAATAAAAAAAGCGGCCGAAGAAATATCTCCCGGTACATTAATTTCAAATGGTTTTAGCCTTCTCTCTGCTGATTTTTTGAGAATAATTCTGTCTTTTAAGATTTCTAAATCTATGCCGGCACCTTTAAGCATTCTTTCTGTATGGTCTCTTGAAACTGCAGGTTCAATGATTACTGTTTCAGCCTCAGTTTTTAAGGCTGCCAGTAAAATTGAAGATTTAAGCTGGGCACTGGCCACCGGCAGCTCATATTCCACTGCCTCCAGCGGCTGACCTTTGATGCTGAGCGGGGCCAACCCGTCCCGGCGGGACCATATTTCAGCACCCATTCTGGAAAGAGGTCCAATTATTCTCTGCATCGGCCTTTTGCGCAGGGAATGGTCACCTGTTAAAACTGAATAAAAATCCTGGGAGGCTAAAAGTCCGGCCAGAAGCCGCATTGAGGTACCCGAATTACCACAGTCTAAAACATCATCTGCCTCCTGAAGTCCGTCAAGCCCCTTTCCCTGAACAGTATATTTTCCCTTAGCTTCTTTTGTGATCTCAATTCCTAAATCACGCATTATTCCCATTGTACTAAGGCAGTCTTCGGCTTCTAAAAGCCCTTCAATCTTACTTTCTCCTTCTGCAATCGATGATAAAATCAGGGAGCGGTGTGAAATCGACTTATCCCCCGGTACCCTAATCTGACCACTAATTTTATCTGCTGGATTAACTTTAAACACTATGTTTCCTCCTCATTTCTCTCTTCTATTTTTCTGCTGCTGATCTTTTAACTGTCCAAACTTCTTTATTTAAATCTGTCTTATAAGCAAAGTTGCTGCAGCTTTAATTTTGCTTTTCTGTTTTGGCTTTAATCTCAGCTGCCTTTGCTAAAAATTTATAAATCTTGTCCTGCTCATTATTTTCTAAATCCTGCTGCAGTTCTTTTAATTCGTCTATGTAATTACCAATCATTTCTGCCAGATTCTTTCGATTAGAAAGTATAATATCCTGCCAGAGCTCGGCAGAGCTGCCTGCAATTCTGGTCATATCCCGGTAGCCGCTTCCTGAAAGTTCAAAAAATTCGTCTTTAAAATTCTGCTGCTGACTTAGGTTAACCAGGGCCGAAGATAATAAATGCGGAAGATGGCTTAAATAGGCTGTACAGCGGTCATGTTCGGCTGCTGAAATAAGATAAACTCTGGCCCCAATTTTTTCTACTAATTCTATCAACTGCTGCAGCAGTTTATTTTTTTGAATTAAATTCTGCCGATTATTTTTTGCTGACTGCAGATTTTTTTCTTCTTTCTGCTGTTTCTGATCCAGCCAGGGAGTTAAAATAAAGGGCGCATCTTTAAATAGTTCCGGGTCATGCCAGTCAATTCCCGATTTATGTGAACCTGCCATTGGATGACCACCGATAAAAATCTTCTGGCTGTCTTTTAAGATTTCTGCTGCCTGCTGCATAACTTCCTTTTTGGTACTGCCAGCATCAACCAGAAGCTGCCTGCTGCTGCCGCCCTCTTTAATTTCTCCAAGTACTCTGGAAATAGCTGCTACCGGAACGGCAATAAAAATTAGATCCTGAGCTTCTAAATTGGATTCAATCTCTGTAAAACCCTGATCAATAATCCCCATTTTTTCCGCTTTTTTGATAGTCTCTGCACACCTATCAACAGCTGTAATTTTTAGCTCAGGATCAGATTTTTTTAAAGCTGCTGCCAGGGAGGCCCCGATCAGGCCAATCCCGACAACAGCTATTTTCTCAAATTTAGGCATAGGCTATTTTTCTTTCTCTGGACTCAAAATTATGCAGAGAATTATTAATTGCCTTAATTTCGTCCATCATTAAATTGTAATTTTTAGGCTTCAGTGACTGTGGGCCATCAGAAAGAGCATTCTGGGGATCAGGATGAACCTCAACCATAATTCCATCTGCTCCAACAGCAACTGCTGCTCTGGCAACCGGAATTACTAATTCCCAGCGGCCTGTTCCATGACTGGGATCTGCAATTACCGGCAGGTGACTTAACTGCTGAACTAAAGGAATTGAACTTAAATCCATTGTATTTCTGGTTTCCTCACCAAAGGTTCTAACTCCTCTTTCACATAAAATCACATCATGATTACCATTATTCATTACATACTCTGCAGCCAGCAGCCATTCTTTAATTGTAGCAGCCATCCCGCGTTTGAGCATTACAGGTTTATCCAGTTTTCCAATTTCTTTTAACAGGGAATAGTTCTGCATATTGCGGGCCCCAATCTGAATAATATCAGTATATTTGCAGACAACATCTATATGTTCAATATCCATTAGCTCTGTAATTACCTTCAGCCCGGTCTCTTCTCTGGCTTCTGCCATCAATTTTAGTCCTTCTTCGCCAAGGCCCTGGAAGGAATAGGGAGAAGTTCTCGGTTTAAAGGCTCCACCTCGCAGAATCTGAGCTCCACCTGCTTTAACAATTTTGGCTGTCTCAATAATCTGCTCTCTACTTTCTACAGAACAGGGACCGGCCATCACTGTCATTTCATCTCCACCAACTCTGACTCCATCTCCAAGGTCAATTACTGTCTTTTCCTGTTTAAAGTTCCAGCTGGTTAATTTATAGGGATCTGAAATCAGAACAACCTTTTCGACAGCTCCCATGGTTTCTAACTTTTCTTTTAAATTTGACTTTCTTGCCGGATCACCCAGAACACCTACTACAGTTTTTTCTACTCCCTGAATTGGATGAACCTCAAAATTTTCGCCTCGAATTACCTCAATTACCTGGTCTCTATCTTCTTTACTCGCATCTCTTTTTAATACTGCTATCATTTCTACTCACTCCTCAAATTTTTGTTTTGTGCACGTACCGTGTACCTGTCAGTTTTTGTCTAAATAAATACTTTTCCTCTAAAAATGCAAAAAATCGCCCCTTAGTCAGGGCGATTGAAATCGCGGTACCACCTGTTTTAATCTCATTAAATAACAGATTATCTCTACTGGAAGCCAACACTTCCGCACCGGGTAACGACGGCTGACGGCCATTTTAAGCTTACTGGTTTAACTTTCAGCTGGCAACTCAAGAGGTGTATTTCAGCTCAAAAGCTTACTGGGTCCTCTTTCAAAGTTTTTAGGTGAGTTTATTTATTTAATGAGTATTATAGCAGGCAATTTTACTTCTGTCAAATAAAATTTCCGCTTTAACGCCCAAATATTTAATTTTTAAGTTTTAAAAGCAAAAATTAACAATCCTGTAACAAAACCAGCTCCCGGACTTCAATTCAAAATTGTGCCAGGCTGATTTCAAAATAAAATTATTCAATCACTGTTTTGGGATAGGAACCCAGCAGTCTAAAATAAGAAGATATCTTTTTAACTTCCTCCAGGGCTGAACTTAAATGCTGATCACTGCTGCAGCCCTTTAAATCAATGTAAAAAATGTATTCTCCCAGACGCTGTCTGCTGGGACGGGATTCAATTCTTGTCAGGTCGATATTTTCTGCAGCAAATTTACCAAGTATCCGGTGCAGGACCCCGGCTTCATTAACTTTTGGGGCACAGATTATAGAGGTTTTGAAATCACTCTCTGCTGCTTCTCCCAGATGCTTATTTGAACCCAGATCCTTATCCTTTTTTGCTGCCAGTACAAAACGAGTGGCATTGGGCAGATCTCCCTGCAGGTTTTCTGCCATGATTTCCAGCTCGTAAATCTCGGACAGCCGAATTGAACCAACAGCAGCTCTTTCTCTGCCGGCAAGTGCCTTTTGGGCGGCAGCTGCCGTACTGTCTGTATAAATTATTTTTGCCTCCTTAAACTCTCGCGCCAGATAATCACCTGACTGAGCAATTGCCTGTGGATGACTGTATATTTCTTCAATCTCCTCTTTTTTAACTCCCGGCCGGGCCAGTAAATATTGTTCAATTGGAAGAACAATCTCCCGGTAAAGCTTAAGTTCTGAATGCTGATACAGGAGATCAAGACTTAAGTTTACTGAGCCTTCCAGAGAATTCTCCAGCGGTAAAAGCCCCAGATCAACCCTGTCTGCTACCACTGCTTCCACAATATCTCTAATTGAGCCGCAGGCAGTTGTGCTGCCTCCAAACCTGGCACAGTAATTTGAAATTGCCTGTTCACTAAATGTGCCTGGTGGTCCTAAATATCCATATTCTAAATTACTCATCTACTCACTCCTTTTTTTTGCAGGTGCCGTGTACCACCCGAATTTTGTCGAAAAACCTTGTTTTTATAATAATTTCAACAATTTATGACAAAAGCTGACAGGTACACGGCACCTGTACGTTATGTTTAAATACAAAAAACCCCCGCTCTAATTAAAGAACGAGGGTGTATACTCGTGGTACCAATCTTTTTGGCTAAAAAGCCCACTCAACAATTACGGGAATTACTAATAACTCCTATAATCTGTCAGGATAACGGTAGACTGCCGGTACAGGCTTACTTTTTAGTTCAGCTGACAACTCACAGGGGAACTTCATTAAAATACCTACCGGCGGGCTCTCACTAACCCCGCTTCGCTGAGATAAATACCTTTAATTACTTTCCCTGATCACTGTTTTTGCTTAATATTTTCTTATCATCAAGTTTTTTTAATTTTACCTTATTAAAATTGCTTTGTCAAGCTTAATTTTCAAAAATAGTTAAATGATATTTTTTTCATTACACTCTCTTTTAAGATAACCGATAAATTCTTCTGCCTTCTCCTCTGGAGCCTGAGTAAATAAACTGACCAGAACAAAAACTGCTGCTGTAACAATTAGAGTCCAGACTCCTGCCCCATGACCCAGTGGACTCCAGCCGCTAAACTGCAGATAAAGGGCAGTAAGTGAACCGATAATAATACTGCTTAAAGAAGCTGCTGCTGTAGATTTTTTCCAGAAAAAAGCACCAAACATTGAAGGCACCACAACTAAAAGACCTATTGAAGCTGCAACTGAAAGGGTAGCAATTAAGTCCAATTCCTGAATGGCAAAGAAAAAACCCAAAAGTGCAATAATCAGAATAGAAAGTTTGGCTGTTCTGAGCTGTTTCAAATTCTGATCATGGTCTAAATTGTCCTCGATATTTTTAAAAATATCTCTGACTACCAGAGAAGATAAGGTTAACATTATTGAATCAATAGTAGAGATTGCTGCAGCTGTAATTCCAATCATGGCCACCAGCGCCAGAACAGTCGGTACATACTCTGATGCCAGAAGTTCCGGTGTTGCCAGATCTGCATTTGCCAGTCCGGGAATTAAAAGCCGGGCTGAAAAGCCCCAGAAAACAGAGACCAGAGTATAAATAAAGCCAAAAAGCAGAAAACCCTTAATCATTGTCTTCATAGCCTTCAAATCACGGGGAATAAAAAGCCGCTGACTGACCTGGGGATTGGAAATAGAAAAGAAAAACCAGGGCAGGCTTAATCCGAGAAAATTTTTGAATTTAAAAAATCCGGGACCCGGAACACTTAAAACATTACCTTCCAGAACTGCCAGTGAAGCAAAAAATTCTCTAAAACCACCCAGATGCTGATAAATTACATAAAATAAAATTATGACACTTACTGTTATCATAATTAATGACTGCAGAGAATCAGTCCAGGTTACAGACTTCATTCCGGCAATTAAGGCCCAGGCAATAGCAAGCACAACAGCAATTACAACCCCAAAAACAAAGGGAATCTCACCCCCAGAAAGCCCACTTAAAAGATAACCAACCCCCATCAGCTGAACTGCCAGATAGGGAATTAAAAAAATGCAGGCAGATAGTGAGGCTGCAAAAGCAATCCACTGGTTCTGATAACGGTCTCCCAGCATTTCATATGGTGATACATAATTATTCTTTTTCCCGATCAGCCAGAAACGAGGTCCAAAAAAAGCAACAAGTGATAAACCTGATAAATAAACCAGTTCAAAACCGAGGGCTCCCACTCCTCCAGAATAGGTAAACCCCGCCAGTCCAATCATCATAAAAGCACTGTAAGTAGTGGCACTATAGGATAAAGCAGCAACAAAACCGCCGGTATTTCTGCCGCTTAAAAAATATTCTACAATTCCTTCGTTCAGCTCTCTCCTTGCCATTAAAGCAACAACAGAGCCAGCTATTATGTATAAAATTACTGCTATATATAAGTATGTAGTTGGCATTAATTATTCCTCCAGTAAGTTGTGATTTTGATTGTTAAAAAAATGACTAACAGAGCAAAAAGACTCCAGAATAAAAAGGCGCCCCGAAAAAGATTAATCGAGCTGAGTAAAGTATAGGGCACAGCAAAGGCTGAAATGACCAGTAATAAAATTAATATCAGATAAAAATAGCGCAGTTTTTTTAACTTATTATTTTCCATAGATTTATAACCTCCCTTTATTTCAGTTAGACTTTACAGCTGTCTTTACAGCAGAAAGAAAAAATTATTCTTCCAGTAAATAACCCTTTGCTTTTAATTCAGCTTTAATCTTGGCTAAAACCTGCTCATTTACAGCTTCAATGGTATGCAGGTGAACACCATCAGTTAATTTTGAAAGTAACGCTGCTTCATTCTGTCTGTAATTATCAATAAAATTCTCTACATCCTCCAGACTGCCGATCATCAGATTACCACTTAACTCTCCATAAATTGGATGTTCAACCTTAACATCAATAACCCGCCCCCCATAATTGACTACAGTTGAAAGTTCATCTCTAAGTTCTTTTTGATCTCCGTGACGGCAGGCAATAGAAGTTTTAACAGTCTGCATTCCCAGATTATCTTCATAAAAATAACCCTGAGAGGTAGCAACTATTTTTTCTCCCTGAGCTCTCAGCAGAGCTATATCCTGAACAATAACCTGACGGCTGACGCCAAATTCTTCTGCCAGTTGAGAACCAATTAAAGCCTCATTTGAGTTTTTTAATCTCTTTAAAAGCCTGACTCTTCTCTCTTTAGTCTTAATTTTTATCACCTCAATTTAATTGTCCTGCATTATATTTTATCATCTGTCTTAACAAGTGTAAAGACATTAATTTATTTTTTGAAAATTTTTTTAACGAAATAAGCTTTAAGTATACTTTTCCAGACAGAAAAATCCCCTTTCTGATAGAACAGATTTTAGCCTTTAATCTGCCTATCATAAGGGGATCATCTCAAAATTACTTAAAATTAATGTGGAATATTTGAAAAACCTAATTTGATTTTTCAGTTTGCAGTTCATTTAATAATCTGCCGCCACCAACATAACTTTTATTGGGGAAAACTACCCGTACCTGATACGGAAATTTTTCTCCGCTCATTGTATCCTCATAGCTTTTTTTCATAATAATAATCTGAAACTGTATTACATCATTTTCAATATAATAAATCTTATCCTCCCCAGCCGGCCCAAGCCAGAGGTCGTCTACCGGGGCGCTAATTTCCAGATTGCCATAATCATTGATAAATTTAACTTTATCGTCACTTTCTATTTCAACCAGCCAGCCCGGTTCATTGCCTACAGCTCTAAACTGAATTCCTTCTTCTTTTGCTTTTTCCCAGCCATCAGAATCAATTTCCTCAGCACTTACTGCTGATAAACAGATAAATGAGAGTAAAATTACCACTGCCAGCACTACAATTTTTTTCAAGAGTCTCTCCCCCTCTAAGCTTTAAAAAGAATATATTTTTCTTGATCAGTATACATTATATCAAGGCCAAAATCTGAAGCTATTTGATTAAAAGTCTTTTGATTATAAAAAACTATGTGGGTAGGATCCCACTTATACCACCAGTCTTCAAATTTATCCGGCCCGGGATGAAAAGAGGTCATTACTGCCAGGTAAGAACCCTCTCCTAAATGAGATGTCAAAAGTTCCATTTCTTTGATCGGATTTAAAAAATGTTCAAAAACCTCTGTTGATGTTATCAAATCATATTTTTTATTCAAAAATACCTTCTCCGGAAAAAAGTAGGGATCATAGAGATCAACTTCAACTCCTTCTGATTCTAAAAGATCTGCCAGGACCGGCCCGGGCC
>JBKHFK010000063.1:0-8640 GCA_046540295.1 Halanaerobium sp. | reverse complement strand
GTGGAGTAAAAACAAATACCTCATCTTCAAATAGATCAATTTTTAATGTTTCCATAAATTCTTGAGGTTCCTGAAGATCTTTCTGCCACTCAAGCAGTCTTCTCAACCATGATAGTTTTTCTTCAAATTTTTCGTCCCCAACCTTACCCTCTTTATATCTCCAATAAGCTGCGATACCATATTCAGCAGTTTTATGCATCTCATAAGTTCTTATTTGTACTTCTAATGGGTCACCATTAGGCGCAATTACAGTTGTGTGAAGAGACTGATACATGTTTGATTTAGGCATAGCAATATAATCTTTAAATCTCCCCGGCATTGGTTTCCATATTTCATGAATAATACCCAGCACTTCATAACACTCTTTGACATTTTCAACCAGAACCCTCACTGCAGTTAAATCATAAATTTCATTAAATTCTACTTCTTTGCGTTTCATTTTATTAAAAATACTGTAAAGGTGCTTTGGTCTGCCATAAATTTCTGCTTCAATATCATGTTCCTTAAGAGTAGATTTTAATTTCTCTATTGCAGCCTGAATATCCTTTTCCCGCTGTTTGCGGTTGGCCTGCACCTTATGTGAAACCTCATAATACATATCAGGTTTTAAATATCTAAATGATAAATCCTCTAATTCCCATTTAATCTTAGACATTCCCAGGCGGTGAGCAAGTGGAGCATAAATTTCCAGAGTTTCTCTGGACTTTTCTTTTCGTTTTTCCTTTTTTAGATAATTTAGAGTTCTCATATTATGCAGTCTATCTGCCAGTTTAATCAAGACAACACGAATATCTTCTGCCATTGCTACAAACATTTTACGCAGGCTTTCAGCCTGCTGATCTGCTTTAGTTTTAAACTGCATTCTCGTTAACTTTGTGACTCCATCTACAATATGAGCCACCTCAGAGCCGAATTCTCTTTCAATTTCTTCACTGCTGATCCCGGTGTCTTCAACAACATCATGTAATAATGATGCGACAATAGAGACTAGATCAAGCTCTAAATCGGCAAGAATTATAGCAACACCAAGCGGATGTTCAACAAAAGGCTCTCCCGAGACGCGATACTGTTCCTGATGAGCTCTTTCAGCGTATTCGTAAGCTTTTTTTACCATTTCTAAATCCGGGTCATCCATATAAGATTTTATTTTATCTAATAAGGTATCTAATTCCATCTATATTTATGCTCCTTTAATTATCAGGAAATTTAATTATTAATTATTCAATTAATAATGATTTTACTTCATAATCTTTTAAAACTTCTCGACCATCAAGTGCATCAAGTTCTAATAAAAACGCACAGCCAACAACTTCGCCACCTAATTCTTCAATCATTTCTGTAGCAGCAAGAGTAGTCCCACCTGTGGCAAGCAGGTCATCTACAATTAAAATCTTATCTCCTTCATTTACTGCATCTTTATGTATTTCGATTTCATTTTTTCCATACTCTAATTCATAAGATTTTTTCAGCACCTCATGTGGAAGTTTGCCTGGTTTTCTTATTGGTATAAAACCTTTATCAAGTTCTATAGCTAAAGGTGTACCAACCAGAAAGCCTCTGGCTTCAATACCCACCACATAATCAATATCATAATCTCTCACCATATCTGCCATTTTTACAATGGATTCCTTAAGTGTGTCCTTATCCCTTAAAAGGGGAGTAATGTCTTTAAATAAAATACCTTCTTTTGGGAAATCAGGAATGTTTCTTATTTTGTCACTAAGATTCATTTTAATCCTCCTTAAAATTAGATACATTTGTTATCAGGTCAAATAGATTTTTATTAAAAACTAAGTTTTTAAATGTTATAAAATTTTCCATTCGCCTGGATAATATATTATATCGTACTGAGCCTTTAAAGTCCAATTGATTTTCCCTGTTAGCAGTCCTATCTTTTTTATTTATATGCTTAATTAATTTTTGATTATTCTCAGCATCTGACTCTGAAAAGATTAGAATTACTTTGCTGGGCTGAGTTAAAATATTTTCTTCAAATTCCCTGAGAATATTATAAAAGTGTTCAAATGAAAATGGTAAAGAATAAAAAACCAAATGTGAAAAATCTGACTCTGCTTTAAACTGACTGCTGAAAAAATGATGAGTCGGATTATTTTTATTAAAATATTGCTTTTCTTTTTTATGACTGATATAAACAGCAGCTCTGCTAATTAATTTATTTTTCAGTAATTCTTTTAATTTCTGCTTTTTATCTGGAATATTTCTATAATCATAAAGACAGTAATTATCGCTCTCAAAAACAAGAGCAGTAGATGTCTCATCTGAAATTCGATAATCATTAACCTTCAACTGTAAATTTTCCTGACCCTGCCAGCAATTAATCTCAGGTTGAGCAATTAAATCAATTTTAGAATTTGATATTCTGGCTGCCTGATCACCGAAATTAAAAGCCACTGCCTGAATACCATCTTCTAAGTAAAGTTTTAAATGTTTATTTTCTTTACCCATCTGATAACAGCTTTTACATTCTAAATTTTGAAAAATGAATTTAGGAGCCGGATTTGCAATTCCAAAAGGCCGAAATTTATCTAATTCATTTACAAAGTTTTTGCTGAGTTCTGAAACCTGAAAATTAATATCTATTTTTTCTCTTCTTAGAAAATCATCTCTGCTGAGATTTTGCATTAAAAACTTATTGAATTGTTCTTTAAAATCAGCCAGCTGATCAATTTTAATACTTAAACCTGCCGCAGCTTTATGGCCTCCAAAATTAAGCAGCTTAGAACTGCAGAATTTTAAAGCCTGATAAATATTAAGAGCAGGAATACTGCGGGCTGAACCTTTAGCAGTATTACTTTTTTTATCCACAGCAAATAATATTACAGGCAGATTATATTTTTCCAGCAGTCTAGAAGCAACAATCCCAATAATCCCCGAATGCCACTCTGAATCAGCCAGAATAATTGATTTCACTTCTTCTAAATCAACTTCTGAAATCTTTTTTTCAGCAGCCTGGTAAATTTTTTCCTCCTCCTGCTGCCTTTTTTTATTAATCTCTATTAATTTTTGAGCAATTTTTTTTAATTGTATTCTATCTTCAGAAATCAACAGCTTTAAAGCTTCTTCTGCATCATGAATTCTCCCGGCAGCATTTAATGGTGGAGCAATTATATAGCCTATCTGACCGGCAGTTATATTCATTTTATCAAGTTTTAGTTCTTCAATTAAGATTTTAAGTCCTGTAACCTGATCTGTTTTAATTAATTTTAGACCGTTTTTTACAAGTATTCTGTTTTCATCTTTAAGAGGGGCAATATCTGCAACTGTACCCAGAGCTACAATTGGCAGCAGTTCTTTATTCATCTTTTTAACAAACTCTGGTTTTAAAGCCTGAGCCAGTTTATAAGCAGTACCAACACCGGCGATTTCTTCTGCAAAATAATTTTTTTTTGCTACAAGATGATGATTAATTATTGCTTCTGCTGCCGGCAATTTATCAGCTGGTGTATGATGATCAGTAATAATTAAATCAATTCCCTCTTTCTTTAAATATTCAGCCTCCTGAAAGGCAGTTATTCCACAGTCAACAGTAATTATAAGATCAACATCTGCAATTAATCCCTGCAGGGCTTTAATATTTAATCCATATCCATCCTCAATTCGGTCAGGAAGAAAATAATCTATCTCAATATTAAAAGCCTTTTTAAAAAACCTGTATAAAACTGCTGTCGAAGTAATACCATCAACATCATAGTCTCCATAAACTAGAATCTTTTGCTCATCTTTGACCGCTCTTTCTATTCTCTTTACTGCTTTCTGCATATCCGGCAGAAAAAAGGGATCACTTAAATATTTTAAATCTGAATTTAGATATATTTCTTTTTCCAGCTGAGAATTAATTCCCCTCTCAACCAGCAGTTGATCTATAACTTTGATATCATTATTTTGCCTGTAAGAAAGCAGCTTCCATAATTTATTCATTAATTATCACCATTAAATTCTTATTAGTATTAATATTTGCCAGAACGAAAAATTGAAATTACAAGTAATAAACCTAAAACACCTGCAAAGGAATAACCGAAAAAACCTAAAAAAGGTATATTAAAAATACGTGGTTCCATATTTGTTTGAATCAGTAGAGTCGAGCCTATAATTAAAGAAGCAATGATCATACTCATCGATATTCGATTTGAAATAATATCAAGTCTTGAAATTAAATTTTCTAAATTTGTATGTCTGAAATTTATTGTAAAGTCATCTTTAACAAGTTTATCTAAAATTGTTTTAAGCTGATTGTTTATTTCATATTTTTTTCGGCCAAACTTCCAAATTTCCGAACCAACCCTTGAAAGAATTTTATTCAGCTGCATCCTGTCATCCAAAATATCAGAAATAAATTCATGGCCAACTTCTACTACATTAAAATCAGGATCCAGATCCCGCCCAACTCCTTCACTTACTGCAATAGCTCTGAATAATAAAAAGAAGTCCTGAGGCATTCTGATTTGATGTTCATAAATAAAATACTGCAGATCTTCAAAAACAGATTTTATTTTAATATTAGACAGATCACTGCCGTAGTATCTATCTAATATTTTTTCCATATCCAGCTGAAATCTTCTTCGATTAAAATTATCTGGTTTTTTACCCAGAATTAAAATTATATCCATTAAAACATTAATTTTTTTATTTATTAATGCATAAAAAAGCAGAGCCATCAAGTCTCTATCTTCTTCTGTAATTCTGCCTACCATACCAAAATCGACATAGGCAATGGTTTTTTCTCCAGTAATAAAAATATTTCCTGGATGGGGATCAGCATGAAAAAAGCCGTTGATTAAGACCTGTCTCATTAATGCTTTAGCTCCAAGTTCGGCAATAAATTTATTATGAGGATGCTTTTGATCAACATCCCTTAACTTTATTCCTTTGATCTCTTCCATAATTAAAAGATTAACAGTTGAAAGTTCTGAATATACTTCAGGTGCTGTGATATATGGATTATCCGAAAAATCACTGCGAAAACGGATTATATTGGCCATCTCACCTTTAAAATTCAATTCATCTTTTATTGTTCGTTTAAATTCCTGAATTATTTCCAGCGGACTGATAACAGAATTAAATAGATTTCTTTCTTCAGCCAGCCTTGCCAGATTTCCCATAATTTCTACATCAATATTAATTTTTTTATCAATTCCCGGTCTTTTAACTTTCATGATTGCTCTTTTGTTATTTTTCAAAACAATTTTATGAGTCTGAGCTATGGAAGCAGCACCAACAGCTTCTTTTTCAATTTTTATAATTTCTTCTTCAAATCTATCTCCAAGTTCAGCTTGTAAAAATTCTTCTATTTCCTCATAAGCTTCAGGTGGAACTTTATCCTGCAGCTTTCTCATTTCATTAATAAAGACTGGCGGAAAAATATCAGCTCTGGTACTCAAAAGCTGCCCTAATTTTATATAAGCCGGTCCCAACTCCTGCAGAACTTCTCTTATTTTAACTGCCAGCATTTTTCCTGTAGGCCTCTCTGTAGTGCTAATTCTTTCTTTAAAAGGTAAATACTTATTTAAATCCAGCTGAGAAATAATAAAACCAAGGCCATTTTTGACAAGAATCTGTGCAATTTCACTGTAGCGCTGAAAATGTCTGTAGTGTTTGGGTAAGTTTATATCCATTTTATCACAGCCTTTTTTAAAGATAGAAACCCCTCCAGAATTAAAGGAGGGGTTATAGTCTCAAAGATTTTCTAATTATTATTTGCTGATTCTGTTCTGCCAGGTAACCAGTAAAGGACTGGCTACAAAAATAGAAGAATAGGTACCAGCAAACATTCCAATAAAGAGAGCTAACATAAAGGTCTGGATTGAAGCTCCTCCAAAGAAATAAATAGCTAAAACAGCAATCAGAGTAGTAACTGAAGTATTAATTGATCTCGGTAAGGTTTCAACTACTGCAGTATTTGCCTGTTCCATAAATGGAACTTTATGCATCAATTTCATGTTTTCTCTAATTCTATCAAAGATTACAATCGTATCATTAATTGAATAACCAACAATAGTCAAAAGTGCTGCTACAAAAGGTGTATTAACCTCTTTACCTAAAATAGCAAAGATTCCAATTGTAATTAAAACATCATGCATCAGCGTAATTATTGAAACAACAGCAAAACTGAATTCAAATCGATAACTGATATAGGCGATAATTGCAATTGATGCTGCAATCATGGCCAGCAGAGCATTAATTCTTAATTCTCTACCGATTGTAGGGCCGACCATTTCAGTTCTTAACATTTCTCCAGATTCAAACTCGTCTCTAATAGCATTATCCACAGTACTAATTTCATCTGACTCTAAAGTCATGGCTCTAATAATTATACCATTTTCTTCTGCAGATTCAGACTGCTGTATTTTACTATCTTCTGCTATCTCTATTCTTTCTAAAACTCCTCTTATATCTTCGGTGCTGACATCATCTGAAAAATTAAATTCCATTAATGTTCCACCATTAAAGTCAATACCTAAATTTAAACCATTAATCAACAAAAAGATTAGACCGATTCCAATTACTGTAAGTGATATTGCATACCAAATTTTCCTTTTTCCTAAAATATCCACTTTATTACCCCTTTCTGACCCCGAAAGATTTATTTTCACGTAATAATTTACTGCCTGAGAAAATATCAATTACATTTCTGGTAACAAAAATGGCAGTAAACATACTGACAATAATACCTATACCCAGTGTAACAGCAAAACCTCTAACTGTACCACTGGTAAAATAGGCCAGAATAAGAGCAGTCATAATTGTTGTTACATTTGCATCAATAATTGTTGTGTAGGCTCTCTTAAAACCTGCATCAATAGCCGCTCTAAGTGTTTTTCCTGATTTTAATTCATCTTTTATCCGCTCAAAAATAATGATGTTTGCATCAACTGCCATACCAATCGAAAGTATCAGACCTGCAATACCGGGCAGGGTTAAAGTAGCCTGCAGTCCCGCCATTGTCCCCATTAATATCAGACCATAAATTGCTAGAACTCCAGCAGCTAAAACTCCGGGGAATCGATAATAAATAATCATATAAAGAGCAACTAAAAACAGTCCAAGCAGACCGGCTCTAATACTCTTTTGAATTGAAATAGCACCAAGTGTTGGACCCACTGTTCTACTTTCAATAGCTTCTACAGGTACAGGAAGTGCACCCTCTCTGATTAATATTGCATGTTCTTCTGCTTCTTCTATCGAATCATAACCTGTTATCTGACCTCTTTCTCTAATTACAGACTGGACTGTTGGGTTGGTCAGCTGTTCATCATCGAGATTAATACTAATTTTTTGACCCATATACTGTTCAGTTAATTCAGCAAATTCTTCTGAACCTTCATCAGTTAAAGTAAAAGAAATAACAGGTCTGCCGTACTGATCATGATCAGCTCGAGCATCTTTAACTGCTTCCCCTGTCATTAAAACATCATCATCGGGATTTCTAAAAGTAAGCATTGCAGTACGCCCAATAGTATCTATTGCCTCGTTTGGGCTGTCTACCGCCGGCAGTTCAACAATTATTCGATCATCACCCTGCCGCTGAATTAATGGCTCGCTTAAACCAAGCTGATTAACCCGCCTCTCAATTACACTCTGAATTCCGGTCATTACAGTATCATTAATTTCTCTTTCTTCTGTAGGCTGAGCCTGCAGAACTATATGGGCTCCCCCCTGTAAATCAAGTCCTAAATTTATCCCGTGCTGAAAATATAAAAAAGCAGCAAAGGCCATTATAACTAAAATAATAACTATTTTTATTCGTCTTTTTTGTTTATACCTCATTAAATAAATGTCCTCCTAACAATAAGCAATTAATTTTCGTTTTCGAATGATAAATTATAATTTTCATGCTCAATAACTCTCATTTCAGTCAAAGGCCAGTAAACCCAGAATGCTTTGCCTGAAATGTCATCATAATCTACAAACCCCACAGCGCTTTCAAACCTGCTGTCAGCACTGTGATTTCGGTTGTCCCCTAAAACAAAAACACTTTCTTCGGGAACTTCGTAGGGGCCAAAATCTCCAACCATTTTTTCTGGAAGATAATCTTCTTCAAGAACCTCACCATTTACATAAGTTTCACCATCTTTAATATAGACAGTGTCACCCGGTATACCAATCACTCTCTTGATATACTTTTGACCTGGCGCACCTTCAGGAGAAAAAACAACTATATCTCCCCTTTCTGGTGGATGAAACCTGTAAATAAATTTATTTACAAAAAGTCTTTCTCCATCCTCAAGTGTATTTGCCATTGATCCTCCATCCACTACAAATGACTGGGCAACAAATGTAATGATAAAGAATGCCAGTATCCCTGCTATTACTAAAGATTGTAAAAACTCTTTAATTGCGTTTTTCACATCATTTCCCCCAGTTCTTCACTAAATAATTATTATTTTTCTGTTTTGATTTCTTCAGGCTGATCATCATTCTTATTACTGTCACTTTTCTCGCTTACTCTGGATATAGCACTTTTGACAAAGTCAATGTCCACATTAGAAGAAACTCTAACCCGAACATTATTTTCTTTAAGTTTGATGATCTTACCTTTAATTCCACCTATTGTAACTATCTTGTCACCAATACTCAAATTATCCAGCATACTCTGATGTTCTTTTTTCTGTTTTTGTTGAG
>JBKHFK010000062.1:0-8756 GCA_046540295.1 Halanaerobium sp. | reverse complement strand
ATAAACTGGGATCAGCTTTTCATTTATCACATGGACTGGCAAATGCCTTATTAATCAAAAACTTGAAAAAATCTCCGAGTTAGCCTTTGATGATCAGTGTACATCAGCAAATCAACGTTATCCGCTGATCTCTGAAATCAAAGAGCTATATCAAAAATCATTTAAAGGAGATTTATAATAAATTTGCCCAAATGCTAAAATATACTCTAGCAAAAAGATGCTCTCCCCAGAGCATCTTTTTGTGATTTATCATGCTTAAAAATTGATAAAATCTAATAAATGTATTATAATTGAAATGCCGGGATACCGGCATTTTTTCTGTTCAATATGCAGGAAATTATTAAATCAAGCTAGAATAAGATTAATTAGTGGAGTGATTTAGATGAGTAATTATCCTGATAGTGGGATTTATATTTTAAAAATTAAACTAGAAAAGGAAAAAGAAATTAAAATTGGAACTCTGGGAAAAAATACTTTTGTTCCCGGTTATTATTTTTATGTCGGGACAGCTCAGCGTAATCTTAAGGCAAGAATTAACCGCCACTACAGCAGTCATAAAAAATTTCACTGGCATATTGATTATTTATTAGCTGAAGCAGAATTGACAGATGACTTTAATTTTGAGCTGCCGGCAGCGGGTGAATGCTTTTTGGCTCATACCCTAATTAAAGAGGGCGGTCAGGCTCCAGTGGCTGGTTTTGGTTCCAGTGACTGCAGCTGCGGCAGTCATTTGATATATTTTCCTTTAGAAAAAGGCAAAAAAATTGTAGAAGATTTAATAGATAATCGAGAGTTAAGAGCAGAATTTAGTGATTGTAAAGAGTAAGGAAAATAAAAAGGGCAGCTTAGAGGATATAATACTGGCTAAGAGTAGTTTAAAACTGTGGAGGTGGCAGTTTACCAACTCCTGGAAGCAGTAATTCTTGCTGGCTTGCCCTGAGGAGGTTCAATCGGTGGAAGATAGTGAAATACTGAAAAATCTTAATCAGGCTCAAAAAGAAGCTGTACAACATCACAGGGGACCGGAACTTGTTCTTGCCGGTGCTGGCAGTGGAAAAACAAGAGTTTTGACCAGAAGAATTGGTTATCTAATTAATCATTATGGAGTTTCACCTTATAATATTTTAGCTGTTACTTTTACCAACAAAGCAGCAAACGAGATGAAAGAAAGAGTTAAAGATATGGTGGGTGGAGTAAACAGCAGCCTCTGGGTCAGCACCTTTCACTCTTTTTGTGTGCGTCTTTTAAGAAGAGAGGCAGAAAAACTTGGGTATAATAAAAACTTTGTTATTTTTGACAGTCTTGATCAGAAAAAGCTTGTCAAAGAGGTTTTGAAATCAAAAAATCTTGACCCTAAAAAAACCAAACCGAGATCAGTTTTAAATAAAATTTCTAATGCCAAAAATGAATTGAAAACTCCGGCAGAGATGAGTGCAGTTTCTGGCAGCTTTTTTGATCAAACGGCTGCTGAGATTTACGAAGAATATCAAAAAAGACTTAAAGAAAATAATGCCATGGATTTTGATGATTTAATCCAGCAGACCGTTAGACTTTTTGAAGAATTCCCACTGGTTTTAGAACACTACCAGGAGCGCTTTAAGTATATTCTGGTAGATGAGTATCAGGATGTAAACCATGCTCAATATCAGCTGGTTAATTTACTGGCTGAGAAGTATCGCAATGTCTGTGTGGTTGGTGATCCTGATCAGGGGATTTATGGTTTTAGAGGTGCTGATATCCGCAACATTTTAAACTTTGAAGATGACTATCCTGATGTAAAGACTATCCGGCTTGAACAGAATTATCGCTCAAAGGGTAATATTTTAAAAGCAGCTCAGGCAGTAATCAAAAACAATTCTTCCCGCAAGGAAAAAGAACTCTGGACAGATCAGGGAGAAGGACCCAAGCTGGAACTTTATGAAGCAAAGGATGAAAAAGAAGAAGCTGATTTTGTCTGCCGGACAGCAAAAGAGCTGACAGAAAGTCAAGATTTAACCTTTGATGATCTGGCTGTTTTATATAGAACTAATTCACAGTCAAGGGCTTTTGAAGATATGCTGATGAAATATGGGATCCCCTACCAGATAGTCGGGGGAGTTCGTTTTTATGAGCGGATGGAAATCAAGGATATTATGGCCTATCTGAGGTTGATTTATAATCCGGCTGATGATATCAGCTTTTTAAGAATTATTAATCGTCCCAAAAGGGGAATTGGCGCCGGAACTTTAGGCAAAGTTCAGGATTTTGCTGAAGCAGAGGGCCTAAATTTATATGAGGCTGCTCTAAAATCTAAAGAAAATCCTGCTTTAAGTGGGACTTATGCCAAAAGAGTACTTCATTTTACGGAAATTATTGAGGAACTAAGATCTGAACAGGAAGAGATTGCACTGGCCAGATTAACAGAGAAACTTTTGGATAAAAGTGGTTATCGTCATAATCTGGAAGAAGAAAAAACTGCAGAAGCAGAAAACAGACTGGAAAATATAGAAGAATTATTTTCAGTAATCAATGAATATATGAAAAACAGTGATAATAATACACTGGCCGGTTTTTTAGAAGAAGTTACTCTGATGTCCGATATTGATTCAATGGATGAAGAAAAGAGTGCTTTAACTTTAATGACTATTCATTCTGCTAAGGGTTTAGAATTTCCAGTAGTCTTTCTGGTTGGAATGGAGGAGGGGATTTTCCCTCATTCTAATTCGATGTTTGAAAGAAAAGGAATGGAAGAAGAAAGGCGGCTCTGTTATGTTGGGATGACCAGAGCAGAAGAAAGATTATATTTAAGTAGAGCTCAGCTTAGACTGCGCTTTGGGGAAAGAAAAATGAATCCTCCTTCGCAATTTATAGAAGAGATACCGACTGAACTTCTCTCCGGTGCAGCAGATACCCGCTCTGAGATGGCGCGGGAAGAGGAGCTTATTCACAGTGATAACTCGGGTACTAATTATGCTATTGGTCAAAAGATTGTTCATCCACGCTGGGGAATTGGTACAATTCTTTCTATCAGAGGCGATAAAAACCCGGAATTAAAAATTGCCTTTGAGCAGGGAAAAACCAGAAATTTACTGGCAGAATATGCGCCAATACAGAAAGTGTAGGTGTTATAATGGCAAAGTTAACTAAAGAGAAAGCTGAAAAGAAAATTAAGGCTTTAAGAGAAAAAATAAGGGAGCATGAATATAAATATTTTGTTCTTGATGACCCTTCTATCTCTGATGCTGAATTCGATCAGCTGATGCAGAAATTAATTAAATTAGAAAAGGAGTTTCCGGATCTGATAACTGAAGATTCTCCAACTCAGAGAGTTGGGGGTGAGGTCTTAGATGAATTTGAAAAGGTAGAACATTCATCTACTATGCTCAGCCTGGATAATGCCTTTAATGCTGAAGACTTAAGGGATTTTGATCAGAGGATAAAGAAAAATTTAACTGGTGAAGATTATCAGTATGTTGTTGAACATAAGATTGATGGTCTTTCGGCAGTAATGCGCTACAGCAGCGGCAGCTTTGAGCTGGGAGCTACCAGAGGTAATGGTGAAGTGGGGGAAGATATAACTAAAAATATGAAAACTATCCGCTCACTGCCTTTAAAAATTAAAGAAAAAGCAGAAATGGAGCTGAGGGGTGAGATTTATCTGGCAAAAAGTGAGTTTCAGCGTTTAAATGAAGAAAGACTGGAAAATGATGAAGCTCCTTTTGCCAACCCCCGCAATGCAGCTGCCGGATCAGTCAGACAGCTGGACAGTAAAATTGCAGCTCAGCGCAGTCTGTCAATTTTAATTTATGATTTAATCTCACATTCAGAAAGAGAATTTGAGACTCATCTTGAAGTTTTTTCTTATTTAAAAGAGCTTGGTTTTAAGGTCAACTGGCATCAATCTGCTGCAGATATAGAAGCTGTTATTGAAATTTGTGAACACTGGCAGGAAGAAAGAGAAAGTCTGGATTTCGAAATTGATGGTCTGGTTATTAAAATCAATAATCTGGCATTAAGAGAAAAACTGGGTTCAACTGCCAGATCTCCCCGCTGGGCCATAGCCTTTAAATTTCCGGCACAGCAGAAAACAACCCAAATTAAAGATATAGAAATTTCTCTCGGGCGCACAGGTGCCTTAACCCCGACTGCTATTTTAGAGCCGGTCGAACTTGCTGGTTCAACTGTCAGCAGGGCTACTCTGCATAATGAAGATGAAATTAAAAGAAAAGATATCCGCATTGGTGATACTGTACTGGTCCAGAAGGCAGGAGATATTATTCCTGAGGTAATTAAAGTAATTAAGGAAGAGCGTGATGGTTCGGAAAAGGAATTTAAAATGCCTGATCACTGTCCTGTCTGTGGAGGTGAGGTAATCAGAGCTGATGGTGAGGCTGTTAGCCGCTGTACTAATATCAGCTGTCCGGCCCAGCGCAAGGAGAGTATTCTTCATTTTGTTTCCAGAGATGCGATGAATATTGATGGAGTTGGTCCGGCTTTAATTGAACAGCTGCTGGATAATAATTTAATTGAAGACTATGCTGATCTATATTTTCTCAAACAGGCACATCTTAAAGACTTAGAGAGAATGGGAGAAAAATCTTCCCAGAACGTAATTGAAGCAGTGGAGGCAAGTAAGGACCGGGAATTTTTTAGAGTGCTTTATGCACTTGGCATCAGACATGTTGGTATTGGAGCTGCCAGAATTTTAGCTCAAAATTTCAATTCAATAGAAGAATTAAAAACTGCCTCAGCAGAAGAATTAGAGACCATTGATGAGATTGGACCTGTAATTGCTGAAAGTATTGTAGGTTTTTTTCAGGAAAGACATAATAGAGATCTTTTAAGCCGCCTCAAACAGGCAGGGATCAGACTGCAGAAAGAGGAGGAAGAGACTGATAAATTTCTTGCTGGTTTAAAATTTGTTTTCACCGGTTCATTAAATAATTATACCCGCTCAGAGGTTAAGGATCTGGTTGAAAAAGCTGGAGGAAGAGCAGTTTCTGCAGTAAGTTCTAAAACTGATTATCTGGTAATTGGAGATAATCCCGGTTCTAAATATGATAAGGCTCAGGAACTTGGGGTAGATATTTTGAGTGAAGCTGAATTTAAAGAAATAATTGAGAAAAAACAATTATCCTAAAGTGAGGAGGAAATTTAAATGATTGATAAAAAAGATGTGGAATATGCAGCCGGTCTGGCACAGCTTAAACTTGATGAAGAGGAAAAAGAAAAGTATACAGAGCAGATTGGTGAAATCTTAGATTATGTAGATAAGCTGAGTGAACTGGATACAGAGGATGTTGTGCCAACAGCATATACTGTACCAATGAAAAATGTTCTGCGTAAAGATGAGGTTCAGGATTCTTTACCACGCGAAAAATCACTGGCAAATGCGCCAGATAAAAAGGATGGACAGTTTAGAGCACCAAAAATTATGTCAGACTAAGCAGCTGAGGAGGTAAGAAAATTAATGAATATTTATGATTTAACAATTCACGAATTAAAGGGAAAAATCGCTGCTGGAGAATTAACTCCTGCAGAAATAAAAAAGGCCTATGCCGATAGAATCAATGATGTAGAAGATAATGTAAAATCTTATATTACAGTTACTGATAAACTTGCAGATCAGGGTCTAGCAGATTATGAAGAGAAAAAGGATGGTCTTTTAGCCGGAATTCCAATTGCGGTTAAAGATAATATGTCAACAGACGGTATTAAAACCAGCTGTGCTTCTAAAATGCTGGAAAATTATAAGCCGCCATATGATGCCACAGTTGTAGAAAAATTAAATGAGGCTGGAGCAGTAATTATGGGAAAAACCAATATGGATGAGTTTGCTATGGGTTCTTCCACAGAAAACTCTGCCTTTTTCAATACTCATAATCCCTGGAATTTAGATAGAGCACCGGGCGGGTCCAGCGGTGGATCAGCTGCAGCTGTTGCAGCCGGAGAATGTGCCGCAGCTTTGGGTTCAGATACAGGTGGTTCAATCAGACAGCCTGCATCTTACTGTGGAGTAGTTGGTTTAAAACCTACTTATGGAATGGTTTCCCGTTATGGGCTGGTGGCTTTTGCTTCATCTTTAGATCAAATAGGTCCAATTACCAAAGATGTGGAAGATAGTGCAATTTTAATGAATGTTATTGCCGGCCATGATCCAAAAGATTCAACTTCGATTAAAGGCAAAAAAGAAGACTATACAGAATATCTTAAAGAAGATGTCAGCGGGATGAAGATTGGTATTCCGGAAGAATACTTCAATTTAGATTTTGATCAGGAAGTAAAAGAGAGTGTAATGGCAGCTGTAGAAAAGCTCAAAGAAGCAGGAGCTGAAGTAGAAACTGTACATATGACAGATGCTTCTTATGCCCTGGCAGCTTATTATGTAATTGCTCCAGCAGAGGCAAGTTCTAATTTGGCCCGCTATGATGGAGTTCGTTATGGACTGCGCAGTGAGCATGTATCCGATATAAGTGAGATGTTTACCAATACCCGGCATGAGGGATTTGGAGATGAGGTTAAGAGAAGAATTATGATTGGTACCTATGCTTTAAGCTCGGGTTATTATGATGCCTATTATCTTAAAGCCCAGAAGGTTAGAACTTTAATTAAAGATGACTTTGACCGCATCTTTAATGATTTTGATCTAATTATAACTCCAACTGCTCCCACAACAGCAATCGAGCTTGATTCAAAAAATGACCCTTTAGAAATGTATTATACTGATATCTTTACAGTGCCGATAAATATTGCCGGGGTACCAGCAATGTCAGTACCCTGTGGTTTTGACAGCAGTCAGATGCCAATTGGTCTGCAGTTAATTGGCCCTCACTTTGGTGAAGGAAAAATTATTCAGGCAGCCTATACTTTAGAAAAATTATTAAATATCAAAGATAAGAGAGCAGAATTATAAATTTTTGAGAGAGGTGAAAAAATGTCCACTAAATATGAAACAGTAATTGGACTTGAAGTCCATGTCCAGTTAAATACAGATTCTAAAATTTTCTGCGGCTGTAGTACAGAATTTGGAAAAGAGCCAAATGAAAACACATGTCCGGTCTGTCTGGGATTACCTGGAACTCTACCGGTTTTAAATAAAAAAGCAGTAGACTATGCTATTATGGCAGGGCTTGCTTTAAACTGTGATATTGCTGAATACTCTAAATTTGACCGCAAGAATTATTTCTATCCTGATCTGCCAAAGGCCTATCAGATTTCCCAGTTTGATCTGCCTGTTGCAGAGGATGGGAAAATTGAGATTGAAACTGATCAGGGCATCTTCAATATTGGGGTTACCAGAGTTCACTTAGAGGAAGATGCAGGTAAATTAATTCATGAGGGTAGTATTGATAAATCTAAAGGTAGTTTAGTAGATTACAACAGAACCGGAGTACCATTAATTGAGATTGTTAGTGAACCTGATATGAGAACTCCAGCTCAGGCAAAAGCCTATTTAACTGAGCTAAAAATGATTATGGAGTATCTTGATATTTCTGACTGCAATATGGAGGAAGGTTCACTCCGCTGTGATGCCAATGTTTCTCTGCGTCCAGTCGGTCAAAAAGAGTTTGGTACCAAAGCAGAACTTAAAAATATGAACTCCTTTAGTGCCGTTGAAAAAGGTCTGGAATATGAGGTTAAAAGACAGCAGCAGATTCTTGACGACGGAGGAGTGATTGTTCAGGAAACAAGAACCTGGGATGAGTCTTTAAATAAGACAATTTCTATGCGTGGTAAAGAAGAAGCACATGATTACCGCTATTTTCCTGAGCCAGATTTAGTTCCTTTAGAAATTGATGAAGCCTGGAAGGAAGAGATGCGCAAAGAAATTCCTGAGCTGCCGAGAGAAAAATACAAGCGCTTTATTTCAGAGCTGGGACTGCCGGAATATGATGCAGGAGTGCTGACTGGAGATAAAGACATGGCAGTCTTCTTTGAAGAAGTACTTAAAGATTATGATGATCCTAAAAATATAAGTAACTGGATGATGGGTGAATTTTTAAAATTATTAAATGAAAATAATCAGAATCCATTTGACTCAGGTGTTAGTCCGATTAATCTGGCAAAAATGCTGAAGATGATTGATGAAGATATTATTAGTGGTAAGATTGCTAAAGAGGTCTTTGAGAAGATGTACAACAGCGGCAGTGATCCAGAGGCAATTGTTGAAGAAGAAGGCTTAAAGCAGATTAGTGATCAGGATGAACTGGAGAATATTGTTGATGGAATTATTGATGACAATCCAGATGCAGTAGAAGATGTTCAAAATGGTAAAGAGAGAGCAATTGGCTTTTTAGTCGGTCAGGTAATGAAAGAAACAAGAGGAAAAGCCAATCCCGGTCTGGTAAATCAGATGCTCAGAGAAAAATTAATGAATTAAATAAATTAAAAGAAGCTTAATAAAATTGGACAATTTATTTACTGGCTTCCTGACAATTAAAGTGTCTGGAAGCCAGTAAAAATAAAAGCAGCTTAATGAATACTCTTTTGAAGGGTGATTTTTTTGAAAATTAAAAATATAAAAGAAAAAATACAGAATCGAATACCCGGTCCAACAAGAATTCAGCATTACTTTTCAGTTTTAATCCCTCTGATAGAAATAGAAGGAGAAACACATTTAATTTATGAGCTGCGTTCAAAAAATTTAAATACCCAGCCGGGAGAAGTTTCCTTCCCTGGAGGAAGAATTGAGAGAGGAGAAGAATTTTCTCAGGCTGCAGTGAGAGAATGTAGTGAAGAACTTTTAATCCCAGAATCAAAAATTGAGCTTCTGGGAG
>JBKHFK010000061.1:0-8765 GCA_046540295.1 Halanaerobium sp. | reverse complement strand
TCTAATGCAGGTATCTCACTTTCTCTTAGTCCGAACCCGATTGAATTTGATGAAGATAATTTAGAACAAGATTTAGAACTGACAGTAACAACAACGGGCTTTGGAAGTCTCAGTCTGGATAATATGATTATAAAAGTAATTGATGAAAATGATGATGTTATTTTTGATGAAGAAAAAGAAATTGACGTTTCTTCTTCAGTTATCGAAGGTATTACTAAAACAGTAAGTTATAACCTTGATTTGAAAGATGTTTTTGATCCAGCTGAATACGATGATTACAGCTCAGATACTGATTTTACAGAATTCTATAATAAATATCTGAAAGATCAAGATAAAGAACACACTCTAAGAATTACTGTCACCGGTTCCAATAATACTACTCTAACTGTTGATATTATTTATAAATAAAAGATTTTAGATAAATTTTAGTTCAATTATAGATAAACTGAAATACACTAAAAGTTAAAAACCCGTCCTCTCAGAGCAGAAAGGACGGGTCAAATTATTTTAAGCTTAAATATATGCTCTTTACCTAAAATGCTCTTTGTCTTTTTTAGGCCAATTTAAATTTATTAACTGCAGTTTTAAGCTCCTCCGCATAATCAGAAAGTTTTTCGGCAGAAGAGACAATTTCCTCTGTTGCTGCAATCTGTTCTTCACTGGCGGCTGCTACTTCTTCGGAATTGCTGGCTGAAGTTTCGCTGACTGCTGCGATATCATTGATTCCACTCTCTACATAGTCACTGTTTTCCTTCATTTGATTTGAATCCTCTGCTACCTGATTGATCAGTGTCAGAAGATCTTCAGCAGAGTTTTCAATTTTTTTAAATACGGCTCCGCTTTCCTCAACCATTTTCACATTTTCGGCAATATTTTCCTGACCGCGCTCATTATTAACTATTACCTCATCCACACTATTTTGAATAGCCTGAATCAGCTTATTTATTTTTTCTGTGGCACCGGCAGATTCTTCAGCCAGTTCTCTAATTTCATCTGCAACTACAGAAAATCCGCGGCCTGCTTCTCCGGCTCGAGCTGCCTCAATAGCTGCATTTAAAGCCAGCAGATTGGTCTGATCGGCAATTTGATTGATTAGATCTACAATTTCACCAATTTCTCTTGATTTTTCTCCCAGCTCCTCAACATTAGTGGCAACCAGCTTGTTGGAATCCTGAACCTGGTTACTCTGTTCGATTGAAGCCTTGATATAGCCATTACCCTGATCGATATCTTCTTTAACAGTTTCTGCTTCCTCAATCATCTTCTCCGATTTCTGAGCATTATCCGCTATTACCTGATTGAGATTACTAATACTGCTTGAGATTTCCTCAATCTGAGCTGACTGCTCCTCAGCCCCGGAGGCTACATTTTCGATGGAGCGCCCGACTTCTTCTGCATTTTTTTCGACCTGAGAACCGGAAGCTGATAGCTCCTCACTGGAGGCTGCCAGTTCTTCAGCAGTTGTTTTTACCTTATTGATAATCTGCTGCAGACCGGCTACCATTGAATTGATAGATTTAAGCAGCTGTCCTAACTCATCCTCAGAATTAACATTAAAGTTCTCAAGCTCAAGCCGCTGAGTTAAATCTCCAGCTGCAACCTTATCTGCGACTCCGGCCACACTGCTAATTGGATTAACAATTGAGCGAGCAATTAAATAACTGACAATAATCCCGAGTAAAATTGCCGCAACTGCTGCCATTAGACTGCTGCTGCGCAGAATATCCAGGGGAGAAAACATATCTGCTTCCCTTGCTGTCAGGGCTACCTTCCAGTTAACACCTTCCACTGTCGCATAGGCTGTCTGCCAGTTTTCTCCCTCCAGCTGATATGTATTATAGCCGGTATCATCATTTAAAATTTGATTATAGGCTGTTTCAAAACCATCACCATTATCTTCCAGAATATCCTGATTACCCAGATAATCATCATTGGGATGAGCCAGTATATTTCCATTTTGATCTAAAATCATACCGTAACCGCTGCCGCTGATATTCATCTCTGCTGTCATTTCCTGCAGAATATCCAGAGCTACAACCGCTCCCACAATGCCCACGAATTCTTCATCTCTAAAAACTGGACTGGCGATTATTGTAATCGGTCGGCCTGTCTCAAAACTTTCGGTTGGCTCGGAAAAAACCTGCTCCCGGTTTTCTGTCACCTGCTCAAAATAGCTCTGCTCAGCCACACTTGTTTCAAAATCATTTGTATCCCGCATTGTTCCATCAGGTTCGACGATAAAAAGTGATTCAATCTGGGAATCATCATCTGAAATTGCTTTTAAATCCTGATACTGACGCTCCCAGTCCATACTTTTAACACTCTCTAAATAACTTAAGTTCTGAACAATTTTCCCCTTTTCCTCTGTCCAGAGGCGAATGCTTTCCACCGATTTGCGGGCACTATTCTCGGCCTCAGACTGCAGAGTACTGCTCAAAATATTTTCTGACTGCTGAAAAGCATAATAGGAACTGCCGGCTATCAGCAAAAATACCATTAAAGAAATTAAAATTATCATTTTGGTCTTTATACTTTTAAACATTTAGTTTATTTCTCCTCTCAGGCTTTCTTCATTATTTTTTCTAATAATTATGCAACATGACCATTTCTATTCCTGATAAATGAGCCTATTTTTAAAGTTATTTAATTTTCTCTTAAACTGGATTGAACAAAAGATCTCTACAATTTCTGGATCAAACTGCTTTCCTGCCCCGCGTTTCAGTTCTTCAACTGCAGCCTCATGACTAATAGCCTCCTGATATGGTCGGTGATGAGTCATTACATCATAGGCATCTAGCACCGAAATAATTCTGGCCAGCAGGGGAATTTCCGTTCCCTTTTTACCAAGGGGATAACCACTTCCATCCCAGTTTTCATGGTGGGAGAGAATAGGAACTGCTATTGAAGATAATTCAAAAGAGGCTTTGGCAATCCTGTAACCTGCTTCGGAATGTTTTTTAACTTCTCTCCATTCTTTTTCAGTTAAGGGTTCGGCTTTATTTAAAATACTATTGTCAACTGCCACCTTACCAATATCGTGCAGCAGAGCCAGAACTTTTAGTTCTTCCAGTTCAACACCGGTCAGGCCCATTTTAGAACCCACTGCAGCTGCCAGCTCACTCATTCTCTCTCCATGACCGGCAGGTTCCTGACAGCTTTCTGTTAGAGTTTCACGTAAAGATTTAAGCAGTGACTGACGAAACTCTTTTGTCTCCAGCAGTTTGTGTCGGTACATTCTATCCTCAGCTTTTTGCATAACAGTCTCCAGATCAGCTTCCGGACCTTTTCTGACAGCTGAGCCGAGGGAAATACTTAAGTTGATCTTTAAATCATCAACCTGCTGACAGGCGTTTTTTACAGCCTGACAGATCCTATCGGCAGCTTTTTTATCTTTACCCGGTAACAAAAGAAAGAATTCATCTCCACCCCAGCGGATCACAAGATCTTCAGCAGCGGTTATGCTGCTTAAAATATCAGCAATTTTTTTCAAAATCTGATCACCGGCATCATGTCCAAAAACATCATTTGTTATTTTTAAACCATTAATATCACCGACAATCACTGCCAGAGGCAGCTGCTTTTGCTCCCTGTATTTAGGCAGCACTTTATCCAGATAGGCACGATTGTGGAGTCCAGTTAGACTATCGTAAAAGGCAGACTTCTGCAGATCCGAAAAAAGGCGGAGGTTATTGATTGAATTTGCAAACTGACTGCAGAGAATCCGCAGGCTGTCTAAAAGCATCTCCGAAAAAGGATGCAGGGTATAGATATTATCAAAAAGAACCGCCCCCACAACAGCGGTATTTGCTTTTAAAGGAAACCAGTAGCCCAGGGCATTTTCCAGGGGGATAAAATCCCGGGAGAGATCAGGTAATTCCGGAAATTCCTGAGGCAGAAATTTATTTCCGTTTTCAGTAATTCCTTCACCATAAATGATTTCCTGATCCTGATTAACAATAAAAGTAGTAACTCGATCAAAACTAAAGTTTTCGATAATCAATTCCATAAAAGTTGTAATTAATATATTTAAGTTATCAATGGACTGTAAACGACTGTTGATCTCTATCGAAATATCGGTATTCTTTTTAGTTCTAATTGTATCTAACTTAAAGATAACACTGCTCAGGCCGAGCGAAATTCCCAGTGCCATCTCCTCAATTTCCGCCAGCTGCTGCTCACCCAGTTTCTCCTGCAGCCGCATTTCAATTAATCCCAGCAGTTGACTGCCGCTGACTAAAGGAATTAACAAAAAATGCTGATTATTATCTTCAAATTGCAGGATCTCTCTTTTGTCTGTTATCTTTTCCGGCAGCTGATAAAATGGAATTACATCATAACCGGGCCGCCAGCCAATTTCAGTGTAAATCACTTCTTCCTTAAAGTTTTGCTTCTGCTTATCTATTACATAAAAACGGAGCTGATCAATTAGATTATCCAGCCGCTGATATAAAAAGCGGGCTGTTTTCTCATAGATCAGGGTATCAGTATAATTGTCTGTTAAAAATTTGGCAGTATCCAGTCCTACTGCTGCTGGATTATTTAATTTTTGCTTCTCAGGCATAATCCCTCATCTCCCAGGACATTTTTAGTAGCTTCTTTATATTTTGGTCTGATTTTTTTAAGAGGCTGTAGGCCTCCGAATTAATCTCAGTGGTATTTTTATCTATCAATTCCCAGATGCTGTGGGCGACTGCAGTGCTTAACATCTTTTCGATGGTGGCCCAGGCAGGATAGGGAGGATAGGTTTTGCTGTTAATTGACTGCTGATACATGGTCTTTATCCTCTGATCAACGTCTTTTTGCTGCCAGAAGTCGACCTCAAAAGCCGGCACCTTACCGGTTACAGCAATCCACTCATTTATAAAATCATCTTTCAAAAAATATTCAACTAATTTCCAGGCTTTCTGCTTCTGTTTTGAACTCGCCGAAACTGCCAGAACTGAGCCTCCACCATAGCCTGTAGATTTATTGTTTTTCTCTGTTGGAAAGGGCAGAATTGTATAATTAAAATCACCATTCTGAGAGCTGACTGGATTATGAGAAATATCTTCAATTATCCCATACCAGCTTCCAATATAAAAAACATAAGCGCCATGGCGATAGAATTCATTATTGAGCTGATAGGGATGTTTATCCAAATCGGAAGCATTGACATCAGAATTCAGTATTAAATCAGCCAGGAAACTAATATTCTCCAGAACTTTCTTTTGAGTTAAAATCTTTTCCGGGACTTGATAAAGATCAGGAAACTGCCATCCCTTTGACCAGAGAATTCCGGAAAACCGGTGTAATAAATCTGCTTCTGCTCTCAAAGAAAAAGCTAAAGCCTGGGGTAATTCGGAATTAGTTTGTTTCTTTTCTGTTATATCCTGACAGGCCTGACGGAATTTTTTCCAGGTGTTGAGTTCTGATTTTTTAAGACCCAGCTGCTGCAGATAGTCAGTTCGCGCTGCCAGAACAATGGTATCAACATTCCAGGGAACTGCATACTGCTCTCCCTGATAGCTGCAGATTTGATTCATATTTTTAATAAAAGATTTTCTAACTTCAAAATTTGGGGGAGCCTGATCAAGATATCCCATATAGGCCAGGGTTCGAACCCAGGTAGTTCCAATCTGAATTATATCGGGAGCATTATTATTTTTAAATGCCTCAATTATTGTTTCAAAAGCTCTGTTCCAGGTTATAAGTTTTAATTCTATTTTTAGCTGATGCTGATCTTCAAACTGACTGAATTTCTCATCTAAAAATTTAAGTACATCATGTTCTCTGGAAGTGATTATTAGCCAGACTTTTAGTGTCTTTTCCATCAAATCTTCCCCCTCTATAAAAAAACAATTAATTATAGTGATTGTTTTTTTATTTTTTAAATTATGAATATTATATTTATTATAAATGGCCATTAAAAATGGGATGCTAACTGAGGGCTGTTTTTTAAGCCAGCAGCTCGATAAATTTTTCTGCCAGCTGAGGATCAAACTGAGAGCCGGCACAGGCAGCTATTTCCTCTAAAGCTGCTTCTTTCGAAATTCCTTGTTGATAGGGCCTGCCGGAAGTCATGACATCATAGGCATCAATGATCGAAATTATTCGGGCCAGAAAGGGAATCTTTTCTCCTTTTAAACCCCGGGGATATCCCTGACCATCCCAGCGCTCATGGTGAGCTAATATTTCCTCGGCCACCACTGAAAACTCAGTCGTGGCAGCTGCAATCTTATAGCCGCGGGAGGGATGCCCTTTAATCATTTCCCATTCCTTATCATTAAGCGGTCCTTTTTTATTTAAAACACTGGCCGGGATCGAAGTTTTACCAATATCATGGAGTACTGCCAGCAGTTCCAGCCTGTTTAACTGAGAATTATGGATTCCCAGACTGCTGCCAAATTTTTCAGCCAGTTCGGTCATCCTTTCTGTATGTTCGACTGTCTCGTCACTTTTGGCTCTCAGGGCACTCAATAAGCCCTGCACCATTTTATTGTTGGCACTGTTGGTTTCCAGCAGTTTATTGTGGTTCATCTCTTTGTCGGCAATTTTTATAATATCCTTAACCTTTTCGTCCAGGCTTTCCATGGTTGCTGTGCCCATCCCGATAGAAACCGGAAACTCAACTTCCTTAATCTGCTGACACTGCTTCTTGATTTGATACATAACCTGATGAGCAGCTTCGGAGTCAAATCCCGGTAGAGCAATGATAAATTCATCTCCACCATAACGGGCCAGAACAGCTGATTCGGGTACTGCTGTTTTGAGAATCTCTGCTGCTTCAGTTAAAATTTTATCCCCGGCTGTGTGGCCGTGGCTGTTATTTACTATTTTTAAACCGTTTAAATCCCCCATCAAAATACTTAAGGGCAGCATGGAACTGTCGAGCTGTTCCATTTTCTCTTCAAAATAGCGGCGGTTATAAAGACCGGTCAGGTGATCATGATAGCTTAAATATTCAATCTCTTTTTCTCGGGCCCTGCGTTTGGAAATATCTCTGACAAAGGCCAGAAAATATTCCTTCCCTTCATTTTCTACCTTACCGGCACTGATTTCCACCGGTGTCCGGCTGCCGTCTTTATTGACATGTTCAATTTCAAAATGAACTGAATCACCTACCTTACACTGCCGCCACTCTTTTTTGACAATTTCCGGATTATAGACATCCTGCTCAGCATCATCAGGATGAAGGTCAAAAACCTGCATGGACTTAATCTCTTCTGCAGTATAGGCCATCTCCTTTACTGCTTTGCGATTTACATCAAGAATATTCCCCTCTAAATCATGCAGAAAAATCATGTCATAGACACTGTTAATTACAGTTTTGTAAAACTTCTCGATAATCAGCTGCTCAGCCACAAAATTTCCTCCTGTTCTTTATTTTAAAGTAAAATAATGATAGCTTAGTAAATTTTTCTTATATATAATTATAGCACAGTAAAGGCCACTTATTAAAGGAATTTCGCTTTAAAAAGCCTGTTTTCAGCTCTTAATTTTAATCAAAAAAAAGACAGCCGCACTTTTTCTGCAGCTGCCTTCTTTGTTCTTTTGATATTCTTTTTTTATTTATGCAATTTTTTATATCAAATTTAAATCTTACCTACCAGATTCAAACCTGGCTTCAGTGTCCTGCTGCCCTCTTCCCATTTAGCCGGGCAGACTTCTTTTGGATTATTGCGCACATACTGAGCAGCTTTAATCTTACTGACAATGGCACTGGCATCACGGCCTAAATTACCGGCATTGATCTCAATTCCCTGAACAACACCATCGGGGTCGATGATAAAGGTGGCGCGGTCGGCCAGTCCCTCTTCCTCGATTAAAACATCAAAGTTTTTAGATAAAGTGTGAGAGGGATCTCCAACCATCACAAATTCGATTTCAGAAATTGTGGGTGAATTATCGTGCCAGGCTTTATGAGTATAGTGAGTATCAGTTGAAACTGAATAAACTTCCACTCCCAGTTCCTTTAAGTTGTGATATTCACTCTGCAGATCACTCAATTCGGTCGGGCAGACAAAGGTAAAATCAGCCGGATAAAAAACTACAACACTCCACTGATCCTTTAAATCCTCATGGCTTACTTCCAAAAATTCTCCATCCTGATAGGCCTGAGCCCTAAATGGTAATACTTCTTTTCCTACTAATGACATAATATGTACCTCCTGTATAGTTTGATTTAATTTGTCTAAATGAAATTGATAATTGATATCAATTAATATTATGCCATACTTGAGTGAATCTGTCAAGTTAATTTATTTTTATTGATTGATTTTTTCAGAAAATGCTTTCCTAACTGTGGGTGCACGCTAATTAACCTTTTCAATCAAATGCTCACTGATGTTTTTCTTTTCTGTTGAAAAATTGATTCCGATTAGAATAATTTGCTTATCCTGAAGCTTATATTTATCTGCATAAGCTTTTTCTTTGATCTGAGCTACTGCTTTTTCGGCACTCTGATTGGCTTTAAACTCAATAATAAAGACTTTATCTTTACTTTCGACCACCATATCAATTCTACCTCTGGCAGTTAATAACTCCGAATCAATTTTAAGCTCTCTGTCTGCTAATAGCTCTGCTGTCAGATAAAACATGGTGTGATAATAACTTTCTCTTTCACTAACAGCTGCCGGGATATTTAAATTAGCTATGCTGGCAAATAATGATTTTAAGTATTCAATAAATTCTTCAAAGTTTGAGTCTTGAAAAGCTAACTGCATTCTGCCTACAAGTGCTTCTTCCACCTGATAATCAGTGAGTTCTTTTAGTAAATTTTCCGAAAA
>JBKHFK010000060.1:0-8790 GCA_046540295.1 Halanaerobium sp. | reverse complement strand
TTTTTAGGAAAAATTTTCTACAACCTGATGGTATTCTCCTTTGGCTTTTAAAAGATGGCTTAAAATTTCTCTGACTGCCCCATCTCCACCCCTAAATTTAGATACCAGATCAGAAACTTTTTTAACCTCTGCTGCTGCATCCGCCGGACAACCTGCAAAACTGGCCTCTTTCATTACAGCTAAATCATTTAAGTCATCACCAAGATAGGCTAAATTTTCATAAGCAAAATCTTTTTCGTTCATTAATTTTTCCAAAGCAGCTTTTTTATCTCTAACACCCTGATAATATTTTTTAATTCCCAGTTCAGCTGCTCTGCGGGCCACAACTTCAGATTTTCTGCCGGTCATAATTATCACTTCATAGCCCAGTTTAATTGCCTGAACCACTATCAAACCATCTTTAACATTAAAGGATTTAAACTCATTTTTGCCATTATCTAAATAAACCTTGCCATCTGTCAGTGTACCATCAACATCTAAAAAGATTGTATTAATATCCTTCACGTCTATCCCCTCCATTTATTAAACTGCACTTTTTTGTTTTTCTTTTTTAACTTTTAATTCAGTTTCTTTTTCTGCATGTTCTTTTTCCTTGGCCCGATAATTTAGATAACCGGCGTAAATTATTAAAAGCGCCCCCAGTACTGAAAAGAAATCAGGGATCTCCTGGAATAAAACCAGCCCAAATATTGTAGAAAAAACAATATTAGCATAAGTATAAATTGAAAGTTCTCCCGCTTCTGCATGCCGATAGGCATTAGTCATAAACAGCTGAGCTGCTGCTGCAAACAAACCTAAAGCAAGCAGTGCCAGGCCCTGCACAGGCGTTGGAATTACAAAACTGCCGCTGATCATAAATGGAATCATTGCGATGGTTGAAAAGAGGCTAAAATAAAAGACTACTGTAGCTGCTGAGTCAGTTTTACGCAGCTGTCTCACTACTGTGTAGGCAATTCCTGCAAAAACACTGGACATTAAAGCAATTAAAGATGGAATAAGATTAGAATCAAAACCCGGCCTAATGACCAGTATAGCACCTAAGGCCGCTGTCACTAAAGCAATAAGCTGTTTTTTAATAATCTTTTCATTTAAAAATAAAGCTGCAAAAATAACTACAAAAAATGGTGACATCTTATTTAAGATTACTGCATCTGAAAGTTTCATATTAGCCAGAGCATAAAAATAGGCCGCAATCCCTAAAAGTCCAAAGATACTGCGCAGAATTAATAGCTTTTTATTGTTTCCAATCAAAGAGCTGCCGCTCTTTTTAACCAGACTGAAGGCAACAAAAATCCCAACTAAATTTCTAAAAAATATTTTCTCTGCTGTCGGCATGTCTCCTAAAAATTTAACTGCAGCTGCCATCAGTGCAAAAAAGAGTGATGATAAAAGTATATATGTTATTCCCTTTTTTCTATTTTCCATTTTTTCCACCTCGTCTTATAGTATTATAAAATTATAGAGTTATTAGGTACCGGGTACAAAACGACCGTTTTGTATCCGGTATCATGATATTCATTATCATTATTATATAGAGTATTTCTCGATATGTAAAGTAAAAACTCCACCTTCCCGGTGAAGTTCTTAAAAATAATTTTTAAATTTTAATTTCGCTCATTTAAGGCCTCTTTCAGCGTATGCCAGGATAAAACTGCACATTTAACCCGGGCCGGCATATTAGAAATATTTTTTAAGGCCATTGCATCTTTGAGTTTTCTCAATTCTTTTTGATCAGTAATATCTTTTTTGATCATAGCAATAAAAGTTTCTACCAGCTTTAAAGCTTCTTCAGTGCTTTTTCCTTTAATTAAATCAATCATAATTGAAGTTGAAGCCTGTGATATCGCACAGCCGCTGCCTGTAAAAGCAGCCTCAGAAATTATATCCCCATCAAATTTAAGCTCCAGAGTAATATCATCTCCACAGCTTGGATTGTGGCCGTGCTCACTCAAATCTGCATTCTCCAGCGGATGTTTGTTGCGGCTGTTTTTATTGTGTTCCATTATTAATTCTGTATAGACTGAATCAAGATCCATATCCAAAAACCTCCCTTACCTTCTCCAGAGATTCTAAAAAGCGGTCCACTTCTTCCTTAGTATTATAAAGATAAAAACTGATCCGACCGGTAGAATTAAGTTTATAAAATTTCATTAAGGGCTGAGCACAGTGATGACCGGAGCGAATAGCAATTCCCTCACTGTCAACTATAGTAGCCAGATCATGAGAGTGAATATCCTTTAAATTAAAAGATATAATTCCACCACGAGCTTCTAAATCTTGAGGCCCGGCTATTTCTACATAGTCAAGCTGCTGCATTTTTTTGAGTGCATAATCTGTTAACTCAAGTTCATGTTCTTTAATTTTATTAAGTCCAATCTCTTCCAAATACTCAATTGCTGCCTGCAGACCAACAGCGCCTTCTACATTGGGAGTACCAGCTTCAAATTTTTCTGGAAGTGGAGCATAAGTTGAATCCTGTTCTTTTACATATTCTATCATACCTCCACCTTTGAGAAAAGGAGGCAACTCTTCTAAAAGATTCTTTTTACCATAAAGAACACCGATTCCCATTGGTCCCAGCATCTTATGGCCGGAAAAAGCATAAAAATCAGCATCTAAATCTCTAACATCTGTCTTTAAATGAGGAGCACCCTGAGCCCCATCAACTACAACAAAGGCACCTTTTTGATGGGCAAGCTCCGCCATCTTTTTAACCGGATTAATGACTCCACTTACATTGGACATCTGAGAAATACTGAATATTTTTGTTTTTGCTGTCAGCTTATCTTTCAGTTCTGACAGAGAAATCCTGTAATTTTGATCTGGATATAAATATTTTAGATTTAAATTCTTTTTTTGTGCCAGCTGCTGCCAGGGAAGTATATTACTGTGATGTTCGAGAATAGAGATTAAAATCTCATCCCCCTCTTCCACCAGAGCTTCCAGGCTGTTTGCCAGCAGATTTATAGATTCAGTGGTGTTGCGGGTAAAAATAATCTCCTCTGACTTTTCGGCATTGATAAAATCTCTGACTTTATCTCTCGCATTTTCGTAGGCCTCGGTTGCACGCACACTTAAAGTATGAGCTCCCCGATGGGGGTTGGCATTAATCGTCCGATTATAATGGTCTACTGCATCCAAAACTGCTTCAGGTTTTTGAGTTGTAGCAGCGTTATCAAAATATACAAGATCTCTGCCGTTAATCTGCTGACTTAAAATCGGAAAGTCAGCTTTATATTTTTCAGCAAATTTCTGAGTTAATTTTTTTTCTTTAACTGCGGATTCTAGTTTTGACATCATTGATAACACTTCCTTTGAGGTCATTAAGCGGTATTTTATCAAAAATCGGATTAAAAGCTGCTTCCACCATTAACTGTTTGGCTTCTGCTTTGCTCATACCTCTGCTCATTAAATAAAATAAGCGCTGTTCATCAATCTGACCCGCACTTACAGCATGTTCTCCCTCCACATTATCTTCTTCAGAAAACAGAGCTGGAATAGAGTCAGAGTCTACAGTCTTGTCTAAAAGGAGTACCTCTTCTCTTTCAGAACCTTCTGCCTGACCCGCACCTTTTTGAAAATATAGATCCCCTCTAAAAACTTTTTGAGCTCGATCTTTTAAAACACCCTTTGACTCAATCTCACTGCTGCTGTGACGTCCCTGATGATTTATTTTAAAACCAAGATCCATTTTCCGCTCACCATCAGCAAAATAGACTGAACTTATACTGGCTCTGCTGCCGTCATCAATTAATGTATTTTCATTATTGGTTACAGAATTTCTGGCTCCAAGTTCAATTGGAATCCAGTTCAGCTCTCCCTGATTGGATACAAGAGAAATATTACTGTCAAAATTATCACTCTGATCATTAAAACGCTGGACCTTAACAATATTTAGAACAGCATTTTCTTTAACAATTACTCTGGTCAAACCATTGTGAAAAGCTGTTAATTCCTTATCCTGCATTCTGAAATCAATAACAATCGTCAGCTTAGAGTTTTCTTCAGCCACAATTAAATTATTATCAATTAAGACAGGATTATTCCGGTCAAGTTCATAAAAAATCTCCACAGGAAGCTTTAGTTCTACATTTTTTGGAATTTTAATAAAAAGTCCAGTATTATAAAAAGTTTCGGCCATTGCTAAATACTTGGGATCAAGACCCTGATTACCTTTTTCCACCTTTTTACCTTTAAACTGCTCCAGATATTTTATAATCTCTTCTTCATTATTTAGGTTATCTGTCATTTTTTTAATAACAAGCTCATCCTGCCATTTTTTTTCTTTTAAATACTCTTTATTGTAGGGACTGTATTCTGGAAACTGATAATCAAATAAATTTATTCTCTGATAATCGCTCATAGTCAAATTTTCAAAAATATCAAAACTCTCTCTTCTTCTGCTGCTTAGAAGTTTTGATTGACCCGTTGTTAAATTGTCTACTAATTTTTTATTATACATCTCATATCACCTATCCTATAGTACCTTCAAGTTCAAGGTTGATTAGATTATTTAATTCAACTGCATATTCTAATGGTAGTTCACTGGCAATTGGCTCCACAAAACCGCGGACTATCATTGCCTTTGCTTCTTCTTCACTGATTCCCCTGCTCATCAGATAAAAAATTGCTTCCTCACTGATTCGACCAACCTTTGCCTCATGACCAATATCAATATCATCGGTCTGCAGGTTCATAATTGGCAGGGTATCTGATTTAGATTTATTATCCAGCATTAAAGACTCACAGGAAACTGAAGCCTTAGCACCATGAGCATTTTCAGTTGCCTTAAGCAGACCCCGGTAATAGGCATGGCCACCATCTTTAGCAATTGAGCGTGAGTTAACTGTTGATGTTGTATTAGGAGCAGCATGGATCACCTGAGCACCTGTATCTAAATACTGACCTTCTGCAGCAAAGGTAACTCCGGTAAATTCTGCTCTGGCTCTCGGACCCTTTAAAATACTCATTGGATAAAGCATTGAAACTTTAGAGCCAAAAGAACCTGAAACCCACTCAATAACTCCGTCTTCTTCCACTAAAGCTCTTTTAGTATTTAAATTGTACATATTACGGGACCAATTTTCTATTGTACTGTAGCGTAATTTGGCACTCTTATTAACAAATAATTCTACAGCACCTGCATGAAGATTATTAACCGAATATTTTGGGGCTGAGCAGCCTTCAATAAAGTGAGCATTGGCTCCCTCTTCTAAAATAATAAGAGTGTGTTCAAACTGTCCGGAACCCGGTGCGTTCTGGCGGAAATATGACTGTAGAGGTATATCTACATCAACACCTGCCGGAACATAGACAAATGATCCACCAGACCAGACAGCCCCGTGCAGAGCTGAAAACTTATGATCACTTGGTGTTATTAATTTCATAAAATGATCTTTAACTAAATCCTCATGTTCTTTAACTGCATTTTCCATATCCATATAAATAACGCCCTGTTCGACCATTTCTTCTTTTAAATTGTGATAAACAACCTCAGAATCATACTGAGCCCCTACTCCAGCTAAGGATTCCTTTTCTGCCTCCGGTATTCCCAGAGCATCAAAAGTATTTTTAATCTCCTCCGGTACCTGATCCCAGTCACTCTGCAGGTCAGCATCCGGTCTGACATAGGTAATAATATTCTCCATATCAAGATCCGAAATATCTGCTCCCCAGTTGGGAACATCCTTTTTCTTATATATTTCTAAGGCTTTCAACCTGAATTCCCGCATCCACTCGGGTTCATCTTTTTCCCGCGAAATTTCTTTGATAACTTCAGGAGTTAAACCCTTAGCAGTTTGAAAACGATGTTTTTCTTCATTTTTTTTATCATGAAGACTGCGGTCAATATCCCTGACTTCTGTCTTATCGCTCATCTAAAAAACCTCCCTGTTCTCCAAACATTAATTCCAATATTTATTTCCCCCATATTGAATTAAAAATCAATTCAAATCTATACTAACAATTTGTTTTGAAATTACTTTCATCTAAGATTTCTTCTTTATATTCAGCATAACCTTCTTCTTCAATTATTCTGGCAAGTTTCATATCTCCAGACTTAGCAATTCTACCATCAACTAAAACATGGACATAATCTGGCTGTAAATAATCTAAAATCTGATTGTGGTGAGTTATTATAATCATTGCATTGTCATCAGAGGCCAGCTTTTTGATTCCCTCAGCAACAGTTTTGGTAGCATCAACATCAAGTCCCGAATCCGTTTCATCTAAAATAGCAAGTTTAGGCTCTAAAACTGCCATCTGTAGAATCTCATTTTTCTTCTTTTCTCCACCAGAAAAACCTTTGTTTAAATAGCGATCTGCATATGACTGATCAATATCCAGCAGATTCATTTTTTCCTCTAATAGAAATTTAAAATCAAATATGCTCTGCTGTTCTCCACTGACTGCAGTTTTAGCTGTCCGCAGAAAATTTTCCACGGTTACACCAGGAATTTCCTGAGGATACTGAAAAGATAAAAATATACCTTTTTTAGCTCTTTTATCTACTGCCAGTTCATTTATATTTTCACCTTCAAATTCAATATCTCCACTTATTATTTTGTGTTCCGGATGACCCATTAAGACATTGGCCAGAGTTGATTTTCCAGCACCATTAGGTCCCATAATAACATGGAGCTCTCCTTTATTAACTTCCAAATTGATTCCATTTAAGATTTTTTGTCCCTCTACTTCTGATTCCAGATTACAAATTTTAAGCAATTTTTTATCCATAATCTATGTCATCTCCTTTATTAAAGTTATCTGCTCAGCATTCTGCTAGTTATATCCTACTACAATACTCAACTTTAGTCAAGGATTTAGCTAAAAAAGTAATTTAATTTACATAAAAAAAAAGGGTACCGGTTACCTGGAAAATATTCCCAGGCACCCGGTACCCTAAAAAAATTTAAAATTCTTTATCAATATATTTTTTTCTGAAAAGCAATCTTAAAACCACATAAAAAGGAACTGCTGTTAAAGCACCGATAAAACCAAATAAATATACTCCAGATAAAACTACAAATAAGACCACAATTGGATGAATTTCCAGTCTTTTGCCCTGAACTAAAGGTCTAATCACATTTCCTTCTAAATATTGAGCAATTAAAATAATCCCTAAAACTCCTAAAAATAAAAACCAGCTATTTGTAACAGCAACAAAAACTGCAGGCAGACTCCCAAAAAATGGTCCAATAATTGGAATTAAGGAAGTTATCATTGCAATTAATGAAAGTACAACAGCATTGGGAAGTCTGATAATTAAAAATCCAATAAACAACACTATACCAAGTAAAAATGCAACAACCAGCTGTGAACTGATAAAGGTTGATAATATCTGATCAACTTCTACAGCAAGTTTTTCTACTTTTCTTTTTTTAGACTCCGGGACTATCATCATCATATTGTTAAATATTTTTTTATCATCTTTGAGCAAATAAAATAAGACAAATGGAATCAGTAAAATTATCAAACCAAAGTTAGTAATTGAACTAAAGATCCCCATAAAATTATAATTAGAAATCTTTTGAGCAAGATCATTTGCATATGATAATAATCTTTCCCGCACGTTTAGTTCTTCTAAAAAAGCACTATCAAAATCAATATATTCCCTTAAACGCTCAATAATAGTTAGGACAAAATTATAAATATAATTATAATTTCCACTTAAACTCTGACTTAATTCTTTACCCTGCTCATAAATAATACTTCCCCCAAAATATAAAACCAAAGATAAAATAGCCACAACAATCAAAAAGGAAATTACAATTGATAATGACCTATTTTTTATCCATTTTTGCAAAAACCTGACCAATGGCCTCATCAAATAATATAAAAATGTGCTGAATAAAAGTGGAAGTAATACAAAACTGAGCACTGAAGTTAAAGGTGCCATAAAATATGGTATCTGGCCCCCTAAAAAAATAATAACAAGTAAAAGTATTATCCCATGTCCGATTTTAAAATAACGATCACTGAACATAAAAACCTCCTCCAACATTATTTCCCTTTTTAGCATCTCTAAAATAAATACTATTTAATTATTACTGATAATGATGCTTATTTTCGGATACAACTTTAATCGCTCTTGTAACTACAGAGAGTACATCAACTGAATGCTGCTGTTCAAGTTCCTCTGTTTTAGTATAGACTTCTCCTTTAGATCTAGCTACATATTTTGCCGGCAGACGGTTTAAAGCATAAGTTGCCATATCCAATAAACAATCTTCGTCTTTACAGATATCTTCAAATTCTTCTCTAGCCAGCAAATCTTCCAGGGTTTCTAATACAACTTCCTCAGTTAAATTATTTAGTCTGGATTTTAGCTTTTTAATCTTTTCATCATTTAACATAATTTCCCCCCATCATTTTGTTGGTTAACGCTAAATTCAAAATACAAATAAATTTAACTTATATTACTCTTAAATTTATATTTCTGTATAAATAATAAAAACCCTGCCTCCAGTGACAGGGTTTTTATTAAGAATTAAATATTTCTATTTTGATATTCACCAAATACTTTTCTTAATTGATCACTAATTTCACCCAGTGTAGCTCTGGCTCTTACTGCAGCAATAATAGCTGGCATTAGGTTATTTTCAGTTTCTGCAATAGATTTAACTTTTTTTAAAGATTTTTGGACACTTTTTTCGTTTCTCTCTGCTTTCAATTTTTTGAGTTTTTCTTTCTGGGCCTTTTCCAGAGCCGGGTCAACTTTTAACAGATCTATCTCAGAATTTTCTTCTTCAGTTTGATATTTATTAACACCGACCACTGTTTTCTTTTTTT
>JBKHFK010000059.1:0-8859 GCA_046540295.1 Halanaerobium sp. | reverse complement strand
CTCCAATCATCTGCTCAAGCTCAATTACCTTATTTTCCTCTGAGCCTGGATTATAAATATTAATTTCCTTTTCTAAAATATCGACCCAGTATAAAATCTGCTTTTTTGAATCCCAGAAAGGACCTTCTGCAATCTGAGCTTTAGCATCTAAAACTAAATCAAGCTGTTCATTAATTTTTTTCATCAGACACTCCCACCTTTATGCTTCAATATTTTTTATTACTGATAAATCGCCAGTTTTTGCCGCCTCCAGAATTGGAGCCATATATTGATCAACCATTGAGGCATCAAGTGGTATCGGCATATTTTTCAATTTCATCTCCAGCTGAGGATCTTTGGCTGCTTTTAAAGCTCTTTCAATATGCTGATCAGTAAAGCCATCTAATTCTGATAGGGTTGTAGGAAAGTTAATTTCTTTAGCAAAATTAATCATTCCTTGAGCAACAGCAATTCCAAGTTCCCGGCCCTCTAAATCATCAATTTCTGCTTCCAGATAATCATTTCTCACAAAAATATCTCCGATTACTTTAAGCTGATCTTCAATTGCAGGAGCAAAGAAAACCGTATAATAAATATTCATTATTCCACAGGCTCGACCGTGGCTGCTTGCATCTACCAGAGAAAAACTGGTAAGGTGACCACCATTAGTACCTCCTACCATAATGGAATAAGCTCCTAAATCTGTGGCTAAACCTAATGCTTCTCGGGCTTCAGTATCTTTTAAGTCCTCAACCAGCTTCGGTGTGTTCTTTACTATCAGCTCTACTGCTGTTGAGGCAATATCCTTTTCTAAATCATAATTTTGCTGATCAATACCATAAAACACTTCCAGACAGTGAGCCATTCCATCAAAGGCCCCATCGACTGTGACCTCTAAAGGCATCGTCTCACTTATTTTATAATCAAAAACTGATTTATCAGGAATAATCGCCTGATCTACAATCAATTTCTTCTGACCGCTTACGAGATCAGTTACATTAGAATACTTTGTCAGATGAGCACCTGAACTTGCAGCAGTCTGGACAGCAATTGTTGGGATTAAATGATTACTGCTGTGTTTTAAGGCCTCAGTTACAATTCCAGTTCCAAAATAGCTATCTATATCCGGGCTGTAATGGCCGAGAGAAGCCAGCACATTTGCCGCTTTAACTGCATCAATTGTACTACCTCCCCCAATAACAACTATGGAGTCTGGTTTAAAAGTATGAAGATATCCCGCCAGACGATAGACGTCTTCACGAGGAGCATTAGGATCTGCGCCCGGCAGTACTCTATTCCCAGCCAGCTTTAATTTATTCTGTTTAAGCGATTTTTGAATTGGCTTTACCGCTGAATCCAGATAAGTATCATTAGAAATTATTAAAACACTATCTCCATATTCTTTAGCATATTCTCCAACTTCATTTAAAATTCCCAGACCTAAAGCATATTCTTCACCTTTAAAATCAAATAAAAGTTCCTTAGCTTTTGTTTTTAAATCCATTTGAAATCACCTTCCATAGAAATTTTAAATCCAATAGTTCTACTAATTTACCACATTTTGCGGTTTTTCAGCCAGCCAGGCTTCAACATTATTAAAAACTATTTCGGCTCTTTTAAGAAAAGCTTCTTCAGTTGCAAAGGCAGTATGAGGAGTCAAAATTGTATTTTTAGCATTTAAAAGCGGATGGTCTGCAGGAATAGGCGGCTCCATCTCAAAAACATCAATTCCCGCTCCGGCAATTTCTTCCTTATTTAAAGCCTCAGCCAGTGCCTCACTGTTAACTACCGGACCCCGGGCTGTATTAATTAAAATCGCACTCTTTTTCATTAAAGCAATCTCTTCTGCTCCGATTAAATCTACAGTTGAATCTTTAAGAGGTACATGCAGGCTTATAATATCACTTTTCTGCATTAGTTCAGGAATCGACAGATATTCTACTCCAAGCTCCTCTCCCAGCTGATGTTTTTTGTGATCATCAACCAAAATATTACAGCCAAAAGCATCTGCAATCCTGGCAGTTTTTTGTCCTATTGAACCAAAACCGATTATGCCAAAGTTTTTACCCGCCAGTTCATTTCCAATTAGCCCGGCTCTTGTCTTTCCCTCTCTTACCGACTGATCAGAATCCTTAATATTTCTCATTAAATCAATTGTTAAGCCAAAAGCCAGTTCTGCCACTGCCTGATTGGCATAACCGGAAGCATTAGAAACTAAAATATTATTTTCTTTACAAGCCTCCAGGGCAATGTGGTCAAAGCCGGTAAAAGCAACTGAAATCATCTTTAAATTCTCTGCCGCATTAATAACTTCTGCCGGCAGCGGCTGATTGGCAATAATCAAAATATCTGCTTCTTCAACCCGCTTAATCATTTCCTGTTCATCTTCTGCCCGGGTGGAATAGGCTATCAACTCGTGACCCTCTGCTTCCATTCTCTGTCTGTACTCTTCAATTTTGGTCATTGAAATATTAATCGGCTCAACCATTACAATTTTCATTTAGCATCCCTCCATTTTAATTAAATAATTTAACTCTTGATCTTATAACCTATTTTAAAAAGATAAGTAACAACAACAAGCAGCACAACTGCCAGGCTCCCGATAACCAGGGCTGAAAAATAAGGTGAAATATCAGACTGGCCGATAAAGGCATACCTTGTCGCATCCACCATATAAAAAACCGGATTAAATAAAGAAACTTCACTCCAGATACCCGGCAGTCCCTTAACTGAATAAAAGACACCACTTAAAAAGGTCAGTGGGGTAATAAAAAAGTTAGAAAAAATAGAAACATGATCAAATTTTTCTGCCCATAAGCCGGCCACAATTCCAAAGAGCGAAAATATCGATGAAACTAATAATGCAAAAAATAGAGCCAGCAGTGGGTGAGCAATTACTCCCCCGTAAAAATAGATTGAAACCAGATAGGTAACTGTACCGACCAAAAGCCCCCTCACCATACCGCCAATCATAAATCCTAATGTAAGTTCAATATAGGAAAAAGGGGCCAGCAGAAAATCAATGATAATCCCATTATACTTTGCTCCAATTAAGGAAGATGAAGTATTGGCAAATGAATTCTGAATCAAACTCATCATGATTAATCCCGGTACAATAAAGCTGATATAGGGCACTCCATAACCGGCAACCTCTCTATTTTGAAAAGAATAAGAAAAAATGATTAAATAAAGTCCGGTTGAAATTAACGGTGCAAAGATTGTCTGAATAGCAACTTTGGTAAACCTTGCCACTTCCCGCCGTACCAGACTCAAAAAGGTGATTGAATTAATTTTCATCACCTCCTAAATTGGTCAGCTTAATAAAGACATCTTCTAATTTAGCACTTTCAATATCAATATCGACAATGTCTAAATTTAAAGCATTTATTTTTCGAAGAATCCTATCTAAATCCTGTCTGGCAGTTTCAATTTCAATTTCTCGTTTATCATTTTTTAAATTAAAATCAATTTCCAGCAGCTCCTCATCCAAACCATGCACTGAATCTGCAAATTGAATTTTTATCAATTTTTTATCAATAGAATTAATCAAATTTTCCTTGCTGTCAACCTTAACAATTTTTCCCCTATTCATAATGGCAATTCGATCACAGAGAGCCTCCGCCTCTTCTAAATAATGGGTGGTTAAAATAATAGTTTTTCCCTCTTTATTTAAGTTAATTACATATTCCCAGAGACTGTTTCTGAGCTCCACATCAACCCCTGCAGTCGGTTCATCCAAAACAATTATTTCCGGGTCATGTACTAAAGCTTTGGCAATTAAAAGCCTGCGCTTCATTCCCCCTGAAAGCTGACGCGGTCCAATCTCCGCTTTATCAGCCAGGCTGAGAGCATTAAGCAGTTCATCAATTTTTTTGTCATTATCTTTAATTCCAAAATAGCCGGAATGAATTTCCAGAGTTTCTCGCACAGTAAAGTAAGGATCAAAAGTAATCTCCTGAGGTACAATTCCCAGTGATTTTTTAGTTTCTCTGTAATTTTTAATTATGTCCTTTCCCAGTACTGTAACCTTTCCCGAATCCTTTTTTACCAGTCCTCCCATAATCCCAATCAGAGTACTTTTGCCGGCACCATTAGGCCCCAGCAGTCCAAAAAATTCTCCTTTTTTTATATCCAAATTTATATCATCTAAAGCCTGTAAATTACCATAAGACTTATTTATATCTCTAATTTTTATTGCTGTAGACATTTTTTCCTCCTTATATCTCCCAAAAATCAGGGGCTTATATACTTATTATCTAAACTGCTCCTCTCATCCTGGAAATTGATTTTTTAATAGTAGCTGTCAGCCAGACTGCCATCATTACAAAAGAAACTGATTCCGCAATCGGAAAAGCATACCAGGTTGCATCAAGACCAGAAATTTCTCCTAAAAGGTACATTCCGGGAACTAAAATTATTGCCTGTCTTAAAAATGTAATGGCAAAACTCGGCATACCCTTACCAACAGCCTGAAAAGTTGCCACTCCGACAATATTTAACACCATAAAGAAGTAGGATAAACTTACTCTTCTTATGGCCGCAACTCCTATGTTTAAAAGCTCGGGATCACTGTTAAATAATCTGATAATAGCACCCGGAAACAGCTGAAAAACTATAAAACCAAACAAACCAAAACCCAGAGCAGCTGCATTACCAACCAGGATTGTTTTTTTCATCCGTTCAGGATTATTATGACCATAATTATAACCGACCAGAGGCAGATAACCCTGTGTCAGCCCAAAAACCATCATTAAAAAGAAAGACTGCATTCTAAAAATTAAACCCATCACAGCTATTGCAGCTGACGAAAAAGCTCCTAAAATAAGATTGATAAAAACAACCGAAGCACTAAAAAGAAGGCGGTTAGCCATTGCGGGAATCCCAATATTGTAGATTTCTTTAATAATTTTAAAATCAAATTGAAAATCCTCTAATGTTAAAGTTAACTCATTTTTATCACTAAAGAGGACAAAGATTATAAAAATACCCCCTATAATCCGAGAAAAAACAGTTGCATAGGCAGCTCCAGCTACCCCAAGCTGAGGAAAAGGACCCAGACCAAAAATCAAAAATGGATCAATGATCATATTTAAAACTGCCCCGATAATCATTGTCAGCATCGGCAGAAAGGTATTACCTTCTCCCCTCAGAATATAATTAAAAATAGCCGGTATAAAGATTGCAATTGAGCCGGTTAAAATAATATTAATATACTGATAGGCTAAATCTATTAAAACTGGATCAGTTGTAAATAATCTGACTATATTTTCTGAAAAAAATATACCGACCAGACCACCTACAATTCCGTAGATTATTGCTATAAAAAATACATGTTCGGCAACATTATTGGCTCTACATCTATCTCCCTTTCCTAAAAGCCTTGAAATTAGAGAACTGGTACCTACTCCAGTCCCAACTCCTACAGCAATCAAAAACATCTGCACCGGAAAAGATATTGATAAAGCTGAAAGAGCATCAGTGCTCAGGCGCCCCACATAAATACTATCTACTATATTATACATTGCCTGAATAATCATACCTATTATCGCAGGAGCCGATAATTTAAAAAGTAATTTTAATATCGGCTCCTTCCCCATTCTGGCTGATTTTGATTTCAGTGCCATGATAACCCTCCAGTAAAACAAATATTTGCTTTATGGTACTTAATTTATTTGCACTATTACTAATCTATCCTTCTATTGCTGGCTAAATATCTTACTATTTAAATATTCTATCATAAAAAACTAAGTATTAAAACAAAAAGCCCTACCTTTAACAGCAGGGCTTAATTTAATATTTAACTAACTATATTCTGCGACATCATTCGACAAAATTCGGGTGGTACACGGCACCTGTACGTTATCTAACCGGACAGGCTCCTGTTTCACAGGAAGCATCATCTATTTCTCTTTCTAAGTATTCAGTTTCATACTTAGAAACTAAGGAAGGATTAAATCTTTCCATCTCCTCCACTCGTTTGTTATATTCTTCTTCTGTAATTTCCTCATAGGGCATCAGGTCATAGAAGTTATCATTGTAGGAAATAAAGGAAATACCAACTACACTGTTCCAGTTCTCCCAGAGCCATTCTTCTACATCGTCCCATTCATCATCACGAACATGAACAGTAATTGAGGCATTATGATCAACATAATTTTCCATAAACATCTTATATGTTTCCAGCTGGGTTATTGCATCAACATCTCCCTTAACCTCTCCTTCTGGAGCCTTAACAGGGAATTCCACAACTAAAGTTTCCGGATCATCCGGATCCTGACCTACTTCTGGGTGAATTGGATAGTCCAGTTCTTCACAGACTCTAGCCAGCGGATCAGAAGCAGAAATTCTTACCCGGCGCACATAATGGGCACTGTGAGAATAATGAAGACCACTGGATACTGTAGGCATCTGAGTCTGAGTACCCTCAGGTTTTACAGTTGTAATCAGTTTCGGCTCATTATCTCCTACCTCTTTCGCAATTTCCCTGGCTGCCTGATGGGCAACCTCACGCAGTTCTTCCAATAACTTTGCTTCCTGGGCTTCATTTAAATCAGCTGCATTTTTCATATCCTGCCAGCCTGTAAGTGAGGTTCCAATTAATCTATCTCTTTTATTAATCTGATCCCACTCCGGTAATTCAAATTCAATTAAAGCCATTCTGTAGCCGGCTCTGGCAGATAGTTTCTGGGCTTCAAACATTGATTTTTTATCTAAATTGCCTTCCTCGTCAACAAAAGCCATTACATTTAAGGAGGTTAAGTTGCAGACTCCTCTGGAATCAAGCAGTATTTCCGCACAGGGATTAACACCTTTAAAATTATCACGGCGGCGGCTTCCTTCCACAGCGTTGATAAAGCCTGGCTCACCACTAAAGCGCATCTGCTTAACATGCCACTTTAACTGTTCTTTGGTCGGTTTTCCTTCATAGAAAATACTGTTGTTGCTCATCTGACGGTGAGATATTTCTTTATTGATTACCCACTCATCATCTTCTTTAACATAGAGATTACTCTTTGCCTGAGCAATTTCTCTGTCATCTTCACTAAAGAGACAGATCTGAGATGAGCGTCTAACTCCACCGGAGACAACATTTTCGGCAACAATATTTGCTAAATCCATAGCATCAATCGGCTTTAACTTAACCCGTCCAATTTCATCTAAATCACGGTCTGGTTTTTCTTTTAATAATTTATCAATTTTAGTAAACATCCGTTTTAGACTCTGATGTCCGGAAGCTGTACCCCCAAAGGTTTTAAGTTTCTCCCCCTTTGGACGCACAGAATCATAATTAAAAATAATTCTCTTTAAAGGACGGTAAGCGTGGTCAACTAAGAACTTAAAATAGTATTCCAGTGACTGTATCCAGCCTTCTTTAGAATCTCCCACATTCACTGTTACTACATCATCTTCATCAAAATCAAAATCAGTATATTCTCTTCTTTCATCTTTTTCTACCGGCTCATAATATTTATGAATAACTTCGATATTTGTTCTAATCTTAGGTAACTGTTCTACATCACGCGGCAGTACGCGGAAACCAACTCCTGATCCGATCATTAAAAGATAAAATAAATCCTGATAGGCTTTAAAGCTGTCAATAACAGTAAAAGAACAGTTATAGTTTGACATTCCATATTTTTTAGATGACTCTGTAGAAGCAGTCCAGAGAGTACGACCGGCTAAAAAGTTCTTTAAGTTGTAGACATTATCATAAAGTTTTTCTGCCTCTTTTTTGGTAGTCTGAGCCAGCGAACAATTATATTCCACAGCTCTTTTTACTGTTTCCCACCAGTATTCCCGGCGCTGCTCTTCTTCTAACCAGCGGGAATATGTTCTATAATAAATGAATTCTCCCAGCTCTGTCGGAAAAGGATTGGGCTGGTGTTTATATTTACTTAAAAAATCGTTTGTTAAAAGTGGATTCTCTTTTTCTCTTTTTCTCTGCAGTCTCGACTGCTGTCTTTTATTTCTGTATAAAATATATGCCTTGGCAGTTGTCACATAGGCAGCCTTCATCAATTTTTCTTCCACTAAATCCTGAATTTCTTCTACCTTTGGTGTCCGGTCCTGATTATAGAATTCTGTTATTAAATCAGATTCCACATCCAGAGCAACCTGTTCTGCATCATCTTCGTCCGCATCTTCCCCTGATTCGACCATTGCCCTGTAAATTGCCTTTGTGATCTTATCCCGACTGTAAGCTACTTCTCTCTCATCCCGCTTGATTACCGTCATGTCGGATTTACTCAAAATAAAAACCTCCTTGAATTTTGATACTTATATATTATTTTTATTTATTTCCTGAATAATAATTATAGCATAGAACTTATCATTTATAAATAAAATACTTAATTTAAATATCTCGTAAATTAACAGCAATTCAAATTAAATCTTTTATAGTAGATTTTAGAGCACTTTATAAAGAAAAAAAGAAAAAGATGAAAAGTAGATCTGTAATTTCATCTTTCTCTAATTATTATCTTTAACTTTGCCCATTATTCATTTAAGCTATTTAATTTTCTTCTAAAATATTAACTAGAGCTTCTGCCGCCTCTGGTGCAAACTGAATCCCCTTATTATCCCTGATTTCTGCCAGAGCATGATTAAAACTTAATGGTTCTCTGTAAGTTCTTTTAGACCGCATTGCATCCCAGGCATCTGCTGCACAGAGAATTTGTGATTCCAGGGGAATTTCTTCGCCCTTAATTCCATCCGGGTAGCCATCTCCATCCCAGCGTTCATGGTGGTGGCGGACAAATTTGGCTATATGTTTTAAAGAATCAGAACTGCTTAAAACATTTGCTCCCAAAACAGGATGCTCTTTTATTACTTCATACTCAGTTTTAGTCAGTTTTCCCTCTTTATTTAAAATTTCAAGAG